>DASZJN010000192.1:0-6339 GCA_035948045.1 Acidimicrobiales bacterium
CTCAACGAGGCGGTGGAGCTGGCCTCGGCCTACTCCACGGACGACTCGGGCCGCTTCGTCAACGGCGTGCTGGCCACGCTGGCCGACCGCATCCGGGGATAGCGCGCCGGACGCCGCTGTCGACGCCCTGGCGGTCCGTTGGGCGGGTGTGTCCGACCCGGCCGGCGAGGCAATACCCTGAGGGCGGGTCGTCCGGCGCGTCGTGCCGGTCGTCCCACCGTGCCTCTGCCGCCTGGCCGGGTGCTCGCTGCCGCGGTGCCCGCCGGCAGGGGGGCCGGCCGGGGTTGGCGGGTACGGCCGCCAAGGCCGGACTACGACGTCAAGGAGCCGCGTGACCACGAGCGAGAGGGGCGGCACACCATCGGGCGACACCCCGCCGCCGTCGGGCGGGGCCTCGAGTGCGCGCGGCCTGGCCGGCATCGATCCCCATCTCAGGCGCCTGGCCCTGGTGGTCGTCCTCGGGACCATCATGTCGATTCTGGACACGACCATCGTCAATGTGGCCATCGCCACGCTGGCGCGGGACTTCCACGCCCCGCTCTCGACCGTCCAGTGGGTCAGCACGGGATACCTCCTGGCTCTGGCCATGGTGATCCCGCTGACCGGGTGGGCCATGGAGCGGTTCGGGGCCAAGAGGATGTGGATCATCTCGCTGGTCCTGTTTCTGGCCGGCTCGGCCCTGTGCGGCGCATCGTGGTCGGTGCAGAGCCTCATCGTCTTCCGCGTGCTCCAGGGCATCGGCGGGGGGATGATCATGCCCATCGGCCAGTCGATCCTGGCGACGGCAGCGGGCCCGCAGCGCATGGGCCGGGTGATGAGCCTGCTCGGCGTGCCCATGCTGCTCGGACCGGTGCTCGGCCCGGTGTTGGGGGGACTGATCGTGGACACCGTCTCGTGGCGCTGGATCTTCTACGTGAACATCCCCATCGGTATCGTGGCCGTGGTGCTGGCCGTCCGCATGCTGCCCGGCCACGAGCGCACCGATGCCTCAGCCCGCCTGGATGTCAGGGGCCTCGTCCTGTTGTCCCCGGGCCTGGCGCTGTTGGTCTACGGGTTGGCCCAGGCCGGCCAGGGATCGACCCTCAGTGTGGTCCTCCCCATGACGGTCGGGGCGGCGCTGATCGTCGGGTTCGTGCTCCACGCCCTCCGCTCCCGGATCACACCGCTCATCGAGGTGGTCCTGTTCCGGAACCGGAACTTCGCCGCCGCCGCCGCCACCACGTTCTGCTTCGGCGCCGCCCTGTTCGGCGGCATGCTGCTGTTGCCCCTCTACTACCAGGTGGTCCGGGGGGAGAGTGCCCTGAGCGCCGGCTTGTTGATGGCGCCCCAGGGCATCGGCGCGGCCCTGGTGATGCCGCTGGCCGGCACGCTGACCGACCGCTACGGTGCCGGCCGCATCGTTCCCGCCGGGCTGTTGGTGGCCATCCTCGGCACGGTGGCGTACACCCAACTCGGGGCCCATACCGGCTACGCCCTCCTGGCCGCCTCGCTGTTCGTCCGCGGCATCGGGTTTGGATTCGTGATGATGCCGGCCATGGCCGCCGCCTACCAGACGCTGTCCCGCGATCGTGTGCCCCGGGCGTCCACCGCCATCAACATCGTGCAGCGGGTGGGCGGATCGATGGGCACGGCGCTGATGGCGGTGGTGCTCGAGCACCAGATCTCCATACAGGTGCACGGCGGGGGCGGCTTGTCTGCCGTGTCCACCGCCTCACCGATCGAACGGGCCCGCATCGCCCAGTCTCTCTCGGTGGCCTTCGGGCACACCTTCTGGTGGGCGCTGGCCCTCACCGCGGTGGCCCTCGTCCCGGCGCTGCTGCTCCCACGCCGACCGATGACGGGAGAGGTCGGGCCCCGAGAGGATGAGGCCCTGCTCGTGGACTGAGCGCCCGGCCCCTCATCGACCTGCCTGGGGTCGAGCGGGTATAGTTGGTGCCTGACCGTGAAGCGGGTCCCGTGAGGCCCGAACGGACAGGAGGAACCAGTGGCCGAACGCGAGCGCAGTCATACCCGTCCGCGGGGTGCTGTGTTCGTTCCCCGTGTCCAGGTCATGTCGTCGGCCGACGTGCACCGGGCCATCACCCGAATGGCCCATGAGGTCGCCGAGCGAAACCGCGGCCTCCAACACGTGGCGCTGATCGGACTGCAGACCGGCGGTGTCGCCATCGCCCAGCGGCTGGCCGAGACGCTGGCCGAGGTGGAGGGGGCCGCCATCCCCGTCGGCACCTTGGACGTGGCCTTCTACCGCGATGACATCGGCCTGCGGCCCGTGCTCCCCGAAGCGGCTACCGACATCAGCTTCGACCTCACCGGCACGACGGTGGTGCTGGTCGATGACGTGCTCTTCACCGGTCGGACCGTCCGGGCCGCCCTCAACGCCCTGGGCGAGTACGGGCGGGCCCAGGCCATCGAGCTGGCGGTGATGGTCGACCGGGGCCACCGTGAGCTCCCGATCCGTCCGGATTACGTGGGGAAGAACCTGCCCACCCGTCGGGACGAGATGGTTGATGTCTCCGACGACGGGGTCTCGTTGGGGGACCTGGTCAACCGGTGAGCCCGTTCCCCGCCCACCTGCTCAGCATGGACGATCTGGGAACGCAGGAGATCGTCCAGGTGCTGGAGGTGGCCGACTCGTTCGTCGAGGTCGGCCGCCGGGCCAATCCCAAGGTGCCCACTCTGCGCGGCCGGACGGTGGCCACGCTGTTCTTCGAGGACTCCACCCGGACCCGCATGTCCTTCGAGACGGCCGCCAAGCGGATGTCCGCCGACGTGCTCTCGTTCGCCCCCGGATCCTCCTCGGTGAAGAAGGGCGAGTCGCTCCGGGACACCATCGAGACCATCGAGGCCATCGGCATCGACGGCGTGATCATCCGCCATGCCTCGTCGGGTGTGCCGGCACGAGCGGCAGGGTGGCTGGACCACTGCTCGGTCATCAATGCCGGCGATGGCTGGCACCAGCACCCCACGCAGGCGCTGTTGGACCTCTACACGGTGAGACAGGCATTCGGCGGAGGGGACGCCGGGCTGGCCCGTTTCGAGGGGATGCAGGTGGTCATCGTCGGCGACATCCGGCACAGCCGGGTGGCCAGATCACAGATCACCGCCTATGCCGCCCTGGGGGCCGAGGTCACGCTGGTCGCTCCGACGACGCTCCTGCCCCCGTCTCTGGAGGGATGGCCGGTCACCTCGGTCAGCCAGCACCTCGACGACGTGCTGCCCAAGGCCGATGTGGTGTCGCTGCTCCGCGTGCAGTCGGAACGGGGGAGCGGCCAATTCGTCCCCACCCTTCGCGAGTACACCGCCGACTACGGCCTCACGGCGCGCCGGGCGACGATGCTGCAGCCGGGAGCGTTCATCCTCCACCCCGGGCCCATCGTCCGGGGGGTGGAGATCGCCTCGGAGGTGGCCGAGCTCCCGGCCGCCCTGATCACCGACCAGGTGAGCAACGGCGTGGCCGTCCGCATGGCCGTCCTGTTCCTGCTCCTCGGCCAGGGCACGCTGGGTGGGGCACCCCGTGGGTGACCGGGACGGGCTCGTCACGGGCGCCGGACCCACGCTGGTGATCCGGGGCGGGACCGTGATCGATCAGACCGGCGAGCGCCGGGCGGACGTGCTCATCGCCGAGGGC
Organism: Acidimicrobiales bacterium; assembly: GCA_035948045.1. Taxonomy (GTDB): domain Bacteria; phylum Actinomycetota; class Acidimicrobiia; order Acidimicrobiales; family RAAP-2; genus Bog-756. Next base: position 3,629 of record DASZJN010000192.1, read on the forward strand.
CGGGTCGCCGCCGTCGAGAGCCGGATCGCCCGTCCGCGGGGGGCCACGGTCCTCGAGGCCGACGGTTGCGTCGTCGCCCCGGGACTGGTCGACCTGCACACCCACCTCCGCGAGCCGGGCCGGGAGGAATCGGAGACCATCGAGACCGGCACCCGGGCGGCGTCCCTGGGTGGGTACACGGCCGTGGTGGCCATGCCCAACACCGAGCCGGCCCTCGACTCGGCAGAGGCCGTGCGCAACGTGCAGGAGCTGGCTGTTGGGGCCTCCGCCCATGTGGCGGTGGCCGGGGCCATCACCGTCGGCCGGGCCGGGGAGCGACTGGCGCCCATGTCCGAGCTGGCCGCCCTGGGGGTGCGCCTCTTCACCGACGACGGTGCCGGCGTGCAGTCCGCCGGGCTGATGCGCCGGGCCCTCGACTACGCCACCGGCCTGGGCGTGACCCTGGCCCAACACTGCGAGGACGGAACGTTGGCGGGCAACGGGGCCATGCACGAAGGCGCGTGGTCGAGCCGGCTGGGGATCCCCGGCACGCCCGCCGCCGCCGAGGAGGTCATGGTGGCCCGGGACATCGCCCTCGTACGGGCCCTGGGCACCCGCATGCACTTCCTCCACCTCTCGACGGCGGCGTCGGTCGATCTCGTCCGTCGGGCCAAGTCGGAGGGCCTGGCGGTGACCGCCGAAGCGGCGCCCCACCACTTCTCACTCACGGACGGCTGCACGGCGGACTACGACCCCGTCTTCAAGGTCAACCCCCCGTTGCGCCCCCAGGCCGACGTCGACGCGCTCAAGGCCGGTCTGGCGGACGGGACCATCGACGCGATCGCCACCGACCACGCCCCCCACGCCCCGGAGCTCAAGGACCTGCCGTTCGACCAGGCGCCGCCGGGCATGCTGGGCCTGCAGACGGCACTGTCGCTGGCCATCAGCGAACTCGACCTCCCCCTGGCACGGATCCTGGCCCTGTTGAGCTGGCAACCCGCCTCGATCTGCGGCCTCGATCCCGTGCACGGCGGCGAGCAGGGTGGAGCGATCGCCCCGGGTGCGGCGGGCAACATCTGCGTGATCGATCCCACGGCCACCTGGAAAGTGGACGCGTCGATGCTGGCCAGCCGGAGCCGCAACAGCCCGTACGACGGGCGGACCCTGACCGGCCAGGTCCGCCACACGACGTTCCGCGGGGAGCCGGTGGTCATTGACGCCGAGGCCCAACGGTGACGAGGCGAAGGGGGGATGCCCCTCGGGACCAGGCCCTGCTGGTCCTGGCCGACGGGACGAGCTTCGAGGGCGAGGCCATCGGAGCGGTTCCGGACGACGGGATCGCCACCGGCGAAGCGGTCTTCAACACCGTGCTCTCGGGCTACCAGGAGGTGATCACCGACCCCTCCTACGCAGGGCAGGTCATCGCCTTCACCGCTCCCCACATCGGCAACTACGGGGTCAACCCCACCGACGACGAGGCGTCCAGGCCCCACTGCCGGGGGCTCATCGTCCGGGACCTCACCGATCGGCCCAGCAGCTGGAGGTCGACGGGATCGCTCGAGGAGTTCCTGGTCCGCTCCTCGGTGCCCGGGATCGCGGGCATCGACACCCGCCGGCTGACCCGGCACCTGCGCGACGTCGGGGCCATGCCCTGTGCCTTCGGAACCGCGGCCGGCCCGGAGCTGAGGGCGGCTGCGGCGGGCGCCCGGGCCACCGATGGCCTGGATCTGGTGTCGGCGGTGACCACCGCCACGGCATTCACCCGGGGGAGTGGGCCCTACCGGGTGGTGGCCTACGACTTCGGCATCAAAGAGGCCATGCTCCGCCAGTTGGGCGAGCTGGCCACGATCACGGTGGTGCCGGCCTCGACCCCGGCCGACCAGGTCCTCGGGATGGAGCCCGATGGGATCTTCCTGTCCAACGGGCCGGGGGACCCCGCGGCCCTGCCCGGCATCGTCGGCGAGATCAGCCGGTTGGCCGAGGACGGCACCGTGCCGGTGTTCGGGATCTGCCTCGGCCATCAACTGCTGGCCACCGCCCTCGGGGCGACCACCTACAAGCTCCCGTTCGGCCACCACGGAGGGAACCATCCCGTGCGGCGGCTGTCCACCGGCCAGGTCGAGATCACCTCGCAGAACCACAATTATGCAGTGGCCGAGGGCTCGCTGGCCGCGGCGGAGATCACCCACGTCAATCTCAACGACGGCGTCATCGAGGGAATGCGAAGTCGGGAGACCCCGGCGTTCAGCGTCCAGTACCACCCCGAGGCCGGCCCCGGTCCGCACGACGCCCGGTACCTGTTCGAAGAGTTCCGGCACCTGATGGACGCCCTGGGTGCCTCCCCGGGCCGGGTCGGGTCGAACGGGAGGGCGGGCTGATGCCCAGACGGAGCGACATCGAGTCGATCCTGGTCATCGGGTCCGGCCCCATCGTCATCGGGCAGGCCTGCGAGTTCGACTACTCGGGCACCCAGGCCTGCCGCGTGCTCGCCCAGGAGAAGTTCCGGGTGGTGCTGGCCAACGCCAACCCGGCGACCATCATGACCGACCCGGCGATGGCCGACCGGACCTACGTGGAGCCGCTCGACCCCGACGTGCTCACCGCCATCATCGAACGCGAGCGGCCCGACGCCCTGCTGCCCACCCTGGGCGGGCAGACCGCCCTCAACCTGACCATGGCCCTGGCCGACCGTGGCGTCCTCGACGCCTACGGGGTGGAGGTCATTGGGGCCA
>DASZJN010000193.1:0-6275 GCA_035948045.1 Acidimicrobiales bacterium
TTCTTCCAGGTGAACGCCCGCACGGCGATGGCCACGGCCCAGGCCGCCGGCGTGGCCCTGGTGGCGGCGGCGGAATCGGGCTGCGAGGTGGCCCAGTACACCTCGAACGAGGTGAAGCAGGCTTTGGTCGGGTACGGCAGCGCCACCAAGGAGCAGGTGCAGCGCATGGTGGCCTCGGTGCTCGGTCTGCCCGAGCCCCCGCACCCACCCGACGTGGCCGACGCCCTGGCCCTGGCGGCCTGCCACCTGACCTCCCAACCGCTGCGGCGGGCGGTGGCCGCTGCCGGAGAGAAGCCATGATCGGCTCGCTCCGGGGAGTCCTGGCCGATCGACCGGCGCCCGGCGAGGTGATCGTCGACGTCGGAGGGGTGGGGTACCGGGCGTCGGTGCCGACGTCGCTGCTGGCCAACCTGGGCCGCAACGGGAGCGAGGTCTTTCTTCACGTCCACACCCACGTGCGGGAAGACGCCATCGTCCTGTTCGGGTTCGCCCACGCCGACGAACGGCGGTGCTTCGAGGCGCTCCTGGGTGCGCACGGGGTGGGTCCCTCATTGGCCCTGGCCATCTTGTCGTCGATGTCGCCCGCTGCCCTCTCGACGGCCGTCCTCGAAGATGACATCGATGCCCTGTGCAAGGTGCCGGGGGTGGGGAAGAAGACCGCGGCCCGGCTGCTCCTCGAGCTGAAGGCGCGACTCGACCTTCCCACCCTGGGCGGGGACGGCCCCAGCGGCGCAGCCGGGGACTCCCCCCGCGGCGAGGTGCGGGCGGCGCTCGTGGAGCTCGGGTACGGGCCCGACGAGATACGGGGCGTGCTCGACGTGGTCGACGACGGCGAGCCCGTGGAGGAGATGGTGCGATCGGCGCTGCGCGAGTTGGCTCGGAGCCGATGACGCCCGAGGCACGGCGCGAGGTATTGGCCGCCGAGGCGCCGGCCGCCGATGGGATGGCCGATCCCGCCGGTCCGTCCGTGCCGGGCGATGATGTCCGGCCGGTCGATCCCATCGCTGCTCCCGCCGAGGAGGCCGAGGATGCGGGCCTACGGCCGCGGACCCTGTCCGAGTTCGTGGGTCAACGCCAACTGACCGAGCACCTGCAGATCGTGATCGAAGCGGCACTGAAGCGACAGCAACCGGTCGACCACCTCCTGTTCGCCGGCCCACCCGGCCTCGGGAAGACCTCACTGGCCGGAATCGTCGCCGCCGAGATGGGCGTCGGACTTCGGATCACCGCCGGCCCGGTGCTGGTCCGGGCCGGCGACCTGGCTGCGCTGCTCACCGACCTGCAAGAGGGCGACGTGCTCTTCATCGATGAGATCCACCGCCTGCACCACGCCGTGGAGGAGATCCTGTATCCGGCGATGGAGGACTTCAAACTCGACATCCTCATCGGGAAGGGCCCGACGGCACGGAGCATCCGCCTGGATCTGCCCCGGTTCACCCTCGTGGGGGCGACCACCCGCACCGGGCTGGTGGCCGGTCCCCTGCGCGACCGGTTTGGCTTCGTCGGACGACTCGACCACTACGACGTCGACGAGCTACACGCCATCGTGACCCGCAGTGCGGGGATTCTGGGGGTTCCCGTCGACAGCGACGGCGCCCGCCGCATCGCCGAGCGGTCGAGGGGCACGCCTCGCATCGCCAACCGGTTGTTGCGACGGGTGCGGGACTACGTGGAGGTGAGGGCCGAAGGGGTGATCACCTCGACCGCCGCGGTCGAAGGGCTGGAGCTGTTCGGGGTGGACGAGTTGGGCCTCGACAAGGTCGACCGGTCGATCCTCGATGTACTCTGTCGCCGATTCGGCGGGCGACCGGTGGGCCTCACCACGCTGGCGCAGTGCATCGGCGAGGAGCCGGACACCATCGAGGACGCCTACGAGCCCTACCTGCTCCAGGAGGGACTGCTCCAGCGCACGACGCGAGGCCGGGTGGCGGCGCCGCGGGCCTGGGCCCATCTCGGACTGACCCCGGTCGAGCCGAAGCTGCTCTGACCCCGGGCCGCGCCGGCCTGACCGGGAGGCAAGCGGCTCGGGCCGGGAGTGGGGTCTGCCACCATGGTGACCATGTCGGAGCGCGCCACGGACCAACTGCCTGCGCCGGGTCCCCGTCCAATCGCGGTCCCTATGGACGCCTACGACTACGGGCTTCCCGAGGCCGCCGTGGCGCAGCGGCCAATCGAGCCTCGAAGCGCCGCCCGCCTCCTGATCGCCCCCCGGGTGGACGGCAACGACGCGCCGGTCCACGCCGGGATGTCGGATCTTCCCCGGCTGTTGCGGCCCGGCGATGTGGTGGTCGTCAACGACACCCGCGTCCTGCCCGCTCGTCTGAGCCTCGTGAAGGCCACCGGGGGAGGCGCCGAGGTGCTCCTCCTCGAACCGGTGGCCGCCGACCCGTCCGTGTGGGAGGCGCTGGTCCGTCCCGGACGACGGCTGCCCGAGGGGACGTTGTTGTACGAGTCGGCCGACGGCCCTCCGGCCGTCGAGGTGGGCCGTCTCCTCGGCACCGGCGACGATGGTCGGCTCCTGGTCCGATTGCTCGACGCCTCGGTGGTGCGACGGACCGGCACCATGCCGTTGCCCCCCTACATCCACCAGCCCCTGGTCGATCCCGGGCGCTACCAGACCGTGTACTCGACGCAACGGGCGATGGGGGACCAGTCGGTGGCCGCACCCACCGCCGGGCTGCACTTCACTCCGGAGCTACTGGACGCCTGCCGCCAGGCCGGGGCCACACTGGCCCGGCTGGACCTGGCCATCGGTCTGGACACCTTCCGCCCCATCACCACGCCCACCGCCGACGAGCACGTGATCCACTCCGAGCGTTACTCGGTTCCCGCCGCCACCATGGCCGCCTGTGCCGAGGCCGAGCGGGTCATTGCCGTGGGCACCACCGCCGTGCGCGCCCTCGAGTCGGCCGCGGCCACCGGGAGGCTGTCGGGACGCACCAGTCTCTACATCCACGGCCGCTACCCGTTCCGAGTGGTGGACCTCCTGGTGACCAACTTCCACCTGCCCCGGTCGAGCCTCTTGTTGCTGGTCGAGTCGTTCTGCGGGCCGATGTGGCGACAGCTGTACGACCTGGCGCTCGAACAGGGCTACCGCTTCCTCTCGTTCGGTGACGCCATGGTGGTGGGGCGCTCGGGACCCGACGACTGGGCGACGTGACCCGGGCCCGCGTCGAGGTCACCGCCACCGATGGCGAGGCGCGGACCGGACTGGTGCACACGGCCCGGGGCTCCTACCCCGTCCCGGCGTTCATGCCGGTAGGCACGAGGGGAGCGGTCAAGGCGTTGGACAGCGTCGACATGGAGAAGCTGGGCGCCCATGTCATCCTGGCCAACACCTATCACCTGATGCTCCGCCCGGGGGCCGACGCCATCGCCGGCCTCGGCGGTCTGCACCGGTTCACCGGGTGGCAGGGCCATACGCTGACCGACTCCGGTGGCTACCAGGTGCACTCGCTCAACCCGGCCGTCGACGACGACGGGGTGACGTTCGCCTCCGTCTACGACGGCGCACAGGTGCGGCTCACCCCGGAGTCTGCCGTCGAGGCGCAGGGGCTGATCGCCGCCGACATACAGATGGTCCTCGACGTCTGCGCCTCGCTACCCGCCTCACCCGAGGTGCTCCGCACCGCAGTGGACCGCACGGCCGACTGGGCCGAGCGGGCGCGTCGCCACTTCGAACGGCTCGACGCCAGACCGGCGGGGCAGGCACTGTTCGGCATCGTGCAGGGCGGTACCGATCCGATCCTGCGGAAGGAGAGTGCCCAGCGCAGCGTCGACCTCGACTTCGACGGTTATGGCATCGGGGGGCTGTCGGTGGGCGAGCCCCGCCAGTCCATGCTCGAGGCGCTGGCCGCCACACTGCCCCATCTGCCCGCCGACCGTCCCCGCTACCTCATGGGCGTGGGTGACCCGATCGGGCTCGTCGAGGCCATCGCCCTCGGCGTCGACCAGTTCGACTGCGTGGCGCCGACCCGGATGGGACGGCACGGCTCCCTCCTCACCAGCACCGGGCGGCTCAACCTGCGCAATGCGGTGCACGCCGGCGACGACCGGCCGCTCGACGCATCCTGCGGTTGCCTTACGTGTCGCCACTGGTCCCGGGGGTACCTGCGCCACCTGCTGGGGGTGGGTGAACCTACGGCCTGGAGGCTGCTCAGCATCCACAACCTGTCCTTTGTGCTGGGGTTGATGGCCGAGGCCCGGATGGCCATCGCCGAAGGCAGGCTCGACGCCCTGAGGTCCCGCACGGTCGACATGTGGAAATCCTGAGGGTGGCGGCATCGCTGTTCAGCGGGGCTGGGCTACAGTCAGACCGCTGTGCGGACCTCTAACCCCTCTCCGGACCCAGGATGACGGCTGCCCTGGTGTTGGTCGCGCCCCTGATGGGCGCGGCCGCGAAGAAGTCGAGCGGCAACGCATCGATCCTCTTCATCTACGCGGCCATCGCGGCCGCCTTCTACTTCCTGTTCTACCGGCCCCGGCAGCGGAAGGCCAAAGCGGCCCGTGCCCAGGTCAACACCTTCGATGTCGGCGACGAAGTGCTGACCGCGGGGGGAATCGTGGGGCACGTCATCGACATCGACGGCGATCGGGTGACCCTGGAGACCAGCGTCGGGGCCTCCTTCGTCGTGCTGCGCCAGTACGTCCTCCGGCGCCTCGAGGAGCCGGTGCCCGAGGAAGAGGACCAGGAACCGGAATTCGAGGACGATGACCACGAAGAGGTCGACGAGGGCCATGCGGCCATAACGGAGGGCTCGACCGAGGACGACGACGCCGGCGACCATGTCTCCGGGGACGAGGTCGAGAAACCTCCGGCGGCCGGGCAGGGTCCTGGGCGCAACAGAGGTCGATCCCGGAGGGGCAAGAGGAACGACGGTGATGATCAGACCGGCACCGACGGTCCGCCGATCATCTGAGGTCCGATGAAGAACAAGCGCTCGTTGTGGATCAGCCTGCTGTCGGTGGTCGCCATCGCCGTCATCGCCCTGAGCGCCACCCTGGCGGCGGGATGGAGCCCGAAGCTCGGACTCGACCTCGACGGGGGTCTGGCCGTCGTGTACCAGACCCACACCCCGGTCAACCAGGCGCAGCTGAACACCATCGTGACCATCCTCAACAACCGGGTCAACGCCGGCACCAGTGGCGCCACGGTGGACAGTCAGGGGAAGAACCAGGTCTCGGTGTCCATCCCCGGGGCCAAGAACACCCAGCAGATCCTGGCCACCCTGGGCAACACCGCCCAGCTGTTCTTCCGGCCCGCCCTCTGTTACGCCCCCGCGCTCACGGTGGCCAAGGGACAGGTGCCGGTCACGAGCCCGTTGCCGGCGTGCTCGGCGGCGAGTCAGCTGACGATGGCCAATCTCAACATCCAACAGAACCCTTCGAATGCGGTCCAGCCATACACCTTCAACACGAACATCCCCGAGGACACCCAGTTCGCGGCCCACGCCTCGACCCCGTCGACCGACGACAACAAGAACGCCACCGTGCTCCTGCCTGCCACGGCAGGCAATCAGGGGCCGCCCCGCTACGTGCTGGGCCCGGCCGGCCTCACCGGTTCGGCGGTCAAGTCGGCCAACGCCCAGCTGGTCAACAACCAGTGGGTGGTGAACCTCAACCTCACCAGCACCGGCTCCACCCAATGGGACACGCTGGCCCAACAGCAATTCCACGCCATCATCGCCATCGACCTCGACGGCCATGTCATCTCTGCGCCGCTCACCCAGCCGACGGCCGCGACGTTCTCCTCGTTCCAGGGCCAGGTGCAGATCTCCGGCACCTTCACCGAGGACCAGGCCAAGACCCTGGCCACCGATCTCAACTTCGGTGCCCTGCCGGTCAAGCTGGACCGGCTCACGGTGCAGACGGTCTCACCCACGCTGGGTAAGTCCTCACTGCAGGCCGGCCTCCTCTCCGGCCTGGCCGGCCTGGCCCTGGTCATGCTGTACATGATCTTCTACTACCGGCTCCTCGGGGTGGTGGTGGTGGCCGGCCTGGCCGTGACCGCCGCCCTGCTGTGGACGATCATCGCCGTGATGGGCCAGGCGCTCGGCACCACCATCGACCTGGCCGGCATCATCGGGATCATCGTGTCAGTGGGGATCACCGTCGACTCGTACATCGTCTACTTCGAGCGGTTGAAGGACGAGGCGCGTGGCGGCCGCACCATCCGCAGCAGCGTGAACAAGGGGTTCGCCAGCGCGTTCCGCACCGTGCTGGCAGCCGACGCGGTGTCCCTCCTCGGCGCGGCCATCCTGTATTTCATCTCCGTG
>DASZJN010000194.1:0-12985 GCA_035948045.1 Acidimicrobiales bacterium
TAGGGCAGGCGGTCAGGCATCGGGAGCAGCTTCCGCACTGCTGGCCGTGGGCCGGTGCTTCACGTGGTGCAGTTGGCTCCAGCGGAGCGTCGGTCACCACCGTTCCCAGAACGAACCACGACCCCCGCTCGGGCAGCAGCAGCAGGGAGTTCTTTCCGAACCAGCCCAATCCGGCCCGGTGAGCCGCGGCTCGGTCTACCAACGCATTGTCGTCGCACACCACTTTTGCCTGCCACCCGAGCCCGCTCAGATGGTCGGCGATGGCGTTGAGCGCCAGCCGGAGCGAGGCGTAGTGGTCCTTGCTCGCGTATCGAGCGACGCGACCGACGGGACGGGTGGCTTGCGGGGCGGCGGTGGGTTCAGGGTCCGAGGGGTCGACAGGTGCGGCCGGGCCGAGGACGTCGGAAATGTCGGTGCGCGCAGAGGCAAGGGCTACAGGCTGGGGCTCCTGGTGGCGGTAGCTCCACGCCCCGACCACCAGCGACCTCGCATCGGGAAGGATTCGACCCGGGTCGGTCGACCGTTCGGGATTGCGATAGGTGAACTGCATGTCGGCGTGGAGTCCGCGGCGCTTTCGAGCGTGCAGGACGGCGAGGGTCTCCTCGAACACGCCGGCATCAGCGATCCCTATGGCGCTCAGCCCCGAGCGCAGCCCAAGGGCGACCACGTCGGCGCCGAGGCGTCCGATCTCGTGTGCCGGCGCCGAGTGTCCGGCTCGAGAACACGGTGATCGAAGCACACTCCATGGTTGCACGGCGCTGGGCCGCCTCCGCAATCCGAGTGCCCAGCGGGTCGTGGCCGCCATCGGTCGAGCTGAAGGAGTGCTCCGTAGGTCAGCCCACCTGCCGCGAGTGGCGGACTCCGGGGACGAGGCCGGCCTGCTCGAGGAGGCGCACGGCCCGAGCCTCGTCGGCGTCGACGACGATGGCGTCATTGGGCTGCCGCCCGACGATGAACGAGACCACACAGTCGTCGCACACCGGGGTCTGGCGATGGACGCAGTCAGCACAATCGATGGTGAAGGCGTCCGGGGAAACCACCGGATCGGATGTCTTGGTCCCCGGCAGGGGCACGGGTACCGGTGAGGGAATGGCGGCGATCGGCATCGAGCAACCTCCTGAAGTTGGTGATCCGGTGATGTCTTCCATAGCGAGGGCATCATGGAAGAAGGCTGTGACACCGGCCTTCACCAGTTGGTTCAGCGGTGCTCAGTCAGATCGGCTTGGGCGCAGCGCTGGGCTGAGCTCACCGCGCGCCCTCCGGTCATTCCTCGACGAACAGCGGTGGGTCGGGAGAGTCGGGAGAGTCGGGGGGTTCGGTGGGCGGTGGTGCTCCGGCCGTTGGTGGGGGCGGTGTCCGACCCGGTGTTCTCCGCCCCCTGCGGCCCCGGGGCCCGGAGGGGGGCCGGGGGGTGGTGGGCGGCTTCCAGCGCCACCGGCCCGGTCCGCCCAGGAGCTCGAAGCCCTGGTGGGTGCGCAGGTAGTGGTGGTGGCCACAGAGGCGGGCCAGGTTCTCGAGGGTGGCGGGGCCCCCGTGGGCGAAGGCCACGATCCAGTGGTCCCGCTCGAGGCCCTCGGTCACGTCACAGCCCGGGACCACGCAGTGGCGGTCCCGTTCGAGGAGGGCGGTGTCCAGGGCGGTCGGGATGGACCGTCCCAGGTGGCAGACGGTGGTGACGTCGACGCCGTTGGTGATGACGAGGTCGCAGAGGGCGTCGCCCAGGAGGTCCCGGGCCGTCTGGACGGGGACGGGCCCGACCCCGGGGATCTCGCACACCTCGCCCGGGCCGAGGGACCCCCGCCGCAGGGCGTCGAGGTCGACCCGCACGTGCACCCGGGCCTTGGGGTCGGGGGCCCGGGTCGCCCCCCGGTCGCCGGTGGGTGGATCGCCGGTCGGTGGATCGGCGGTCGGTGGGTCGCCGGTGCCCCCGGGGCCGAGCAGGCCCCGCCCGGTGACGAGGGCCACCAGGGCGTCGGCGGCGTAGGCCTCGGCGGGCTCGTGGGCCCCGGCCGTGCGGGCCCGCTCGAAGCACCGGTTGGACTGGGCCCGGAGGGAGGCGAGCAGGGCGGCCCCGGCGTCGGGGGCCAGGCGGGCGTCGAGGCGGACGGCCCCGTCCTCGTCCGTCCAGGTCCGACAGCGGCGGGCGGCCCGGAGGGCCTCGTGGGCGGCCCGCTCGTCCCGGGCCGAGCGTCCCTCGGCCTTGGCCGCCAGGCAGCGCTGCTTGAGCTGGCGGAGGGTGTCCCGCTCCGCCCCCGCCACCAGGTCCCCCTCCCGACCGGGGTTGACCCGGGCGGCCCCGGCCACCAGGGCGGCCCGCTCCGAGGACAGCCGCCCGTCCCGGAAGGCCTCCTCCACGCCCGGGTGGTGCTCGAGGGACCCGCCCAGGCGCAGCAGGTCGGTGGCGTCGCCCACCGACCCCCCGGTGACCGAGGCCAGCCAGTGGGGCCCGCTCCGGTGCCCGGACCGCTCGTGGGTGTGGGACTCGACCACCCGGGTGGCGGCCAGGGTCTTGCCCGCCCCGCACAGGCGCTCGCCCCGGGTGAAGGCCGCCACCAGGGTGGCGGCGTCCTCCCCGCCGAACCGGGCCGGCTCGAAGCCGGCCACGAACGAGGCGATGACCTCGACGGCCGCCAGCAGGGCGCTGGCCTCAGGACCGGGACCGGGACCCGAGGACCCGCTGGCTCCGGACCGGTCCCCGACTCTCGTGCCCTTGGCCACCGACGTCATGGACCGATGGTGCCAGACCGGTGTGACAACCACTCAGAACAGATGGAACATCATGGGCGGTGACACGGGCATTTTGTTCCAGAATTCTTTCTAAAGTTCCGTCCGGGACCTGCCGATACCCATAGGCCGGGTCTGTAGAGCAGGGAGCCTGCAACCCCCCATCCGCAAGTCGCGCCCTGTTCCGGACCCGGCCCTCTCTCGTCTCAGCAATGATCGGTGGTCCAGGCAGAGGGCACCTCGTGCCCGCTCTGCCTCACCGGCGAAGGGCATGCCTGACCTAATAGCCGGCCTCGGGATCCACCACGCCTATCAGGGCCTCACCGGCGGCGAAGCGGCCGACGTTGGTGCGGATGCGCTCGGCAAGCAGCGGCAGCACCATCTCGATGGTGTCGGCGGTGTGGGGAGTGATGATGCAGTTGGGCATGTCCCAGAGCGGATGCCCATCAGGCAACGGCTCCGGATCGGTGACATCGAGCCCGGCCCCGGCGATCGATCCGGCGGCCAGGCCTGTCACCAAGGCATCGGTGTCAACGTGGCGGCCACGGGCCACGTTGATCAACCACGCGCTCTCGTCCATGAGGGCAAGTTCGGGCGCCCCGATGATTCCTACGGTCTCAGGGGTGAGGGCCAGAGCCAAGATCACGAGCAGGGCTCCGGGCAGTGCCCCATGGAGCTTCGACACCGGGACCGTGTGGGATGCGCCGGGCAGAGGCTCGGGCCTTCGACGCACCACCGTGGTTTCGACCCGAAAGGGAGCCAGTTGTTCGAGGAGCAACCCGGCGATGCCACCTCCACCGAGGATGATCACCCGCCGGTCGTACAGACTCGTCCCCGCGGGAGCGCCCCACGAGCGGGCGGTGACCCGAGTGGGCAAGTGTCGGAGGCCGGCGAACGCCAGGGCCAGGGCATGTTCGGCCACCGGTTCGGCATAGGAGGCCTTGGCGCTGGTCCAGATGCGGTCATGATCCAGCAGATCGAATTCGGCGATCCGCTCAACACCGGCCATTGGCAACTGCACCCAGCGGGCGCCGGGAGCAACGGCCAGCTGATCGGCAAGGCCGGAGACATCAGCCGGGTCGAGCCAGACGATGGCGTCTGGACTGTCTTGCGCCGCGACCACGGACCCACCGCCGGCCACCACGGCATCGGTGGCGAACGAGGCGGCGCGGGGGCCAACGGAGATGCGGGGCGCAGACATTCCTCGCACTCTATCGACGGGCCAGATCCCCATCCCGAACCCCCGGAGCCGAGCCCAGCCGGAGCCCGGTCCCAGCGGAGCCGAGCCCAGGCGGGAGCCCGGATCCCGGCGCGGCCGGGCCGCAGACTCACCGGCCAGGAGTTCAGCCCCGTCCGGAGCCGTGATTTGATTCAATAGGAGATCCGGCCATCCGGGCCGATCGGGGGATCGATGATCGTTCAGTTCAACGTCCGTGACTTCTTGGACCGGGCCGAGTTCGCCTACCCGGACCGGGTGGGCTTGATCGACGAGCCCAATCAGCCGGCTGAGGGATGGGGACAACTCACCTTCTCCGAGCTGGCCATGCGGGCCCGCGCCCAAGCGGCCGGGCTCGACCGGCTCGGCATCGAGCCGGGGGATCGGGTGGCCATCGTCTCCCACAACTCATCGCGACTGCTGACGTCGTTCTACGGCGTGTGCGGATGGGGCCGCATCCTGGTCCCCATCAACTTTCGACTGTCGCCTTCCGAAGTCAAGTACATCGTCGAGCACTCGGGCGCCTCGGTCCTGATGGTCGACCCGGAGCTGGAGGCGGACCTCGCCGGCGTAAAGACCCACCACCGCTTCGTGCTCGGCGCCGATACCGACGACCTGCTCTTCCCGGCCAACGCCCAGCCTCTGGCCTGGCAGGCGGACGAGCAGGCCACGGCCACCATCAACTACACGTCAGGCACGACGGCGCGGCCCAAGGGCGTCCAGCTCACCCACCGGAACTGCTGGGTCAACGCCACGGTGTTCGGCTGGCATATCCAACTCTCCGACCGCGATGTCTACCTCCACACCCTTCCCATGTTCCACGCCAATGGATGGGGCATGCCGTGGTCGACCACGGCCATGGGCTGTGCCCAGGTGGCGCTGCGGAAGGTCGATGGCGCCGAGATCCTGCGACGGGTCGAGCGCCACGACGTCACCGTGCTTTGTGCCGCTCCTGCCGTGGTGAATGCCATCCTCGACGCCCTCCCCGATTGGGACCGGCCCGTCCCGGGGGAGAACCGGACGCGCGTCATCGTGGCCGGGGCGCCACCACCCAGTCGGACCATCGAGCGAATCGAATCCGAGCTCGGATGGGAATTCATCCAGATCTACGGCCTCACCGAGACGTCCCCACTGCTCACCATCAACCGGCACCGATCGGAGTGGGACGGCCACTCCGCCGGCGGTCGGGCCCGCAAGCTGATGCGGGCCGGGGCTCCGGCAGTGGGCACCGAGCTCCGGGTGGACGATGACGGCGAAGTGCTGGCGCGGAGCAACACCGTCATGGACGGCTACTGGAATCAACCCGACGAGACTGATGCCGCACTGGCGGAGGGGTGGTTCCACACCGGAGACGGCGGACTCCTCGACGCCGAGGGACATCTGAGCATCCTCGACCGCAAGAAGGATGTCATCATCTCGGGGGGTGAGAACGTGTCGTCGATCGAGGTCGAGGACGCCATCTTCTCGCTCAGCGGGGTGGCGGAGGTGGCGGTGATCGGCATTCCCAGCGACACCTGGGGTGAGATGGTCATCGCCCTGGTCGTTCCGGCCGAAGGGAGCGGTCTGACCGAGCAGAGCGTCGCGGATCACTGCCGCGGCGCCTTGGCCGGATTCAAGTGTCCCAAACAGGTGGAGTTCCGAGAGGCGCTGCCCCGGACCGCCACGGGCAAGCTCCAGAAGTTCAAGTTGCGAGCCCCCTACTGGGAGGGCCGCGACCGCCAGGTCAACTGACGGCTACCTGGCTCCGAGGAAGGTCACCCCGCCACGGGGCTCCCACCCGAGCCCAGCGAGCCCGGCGAGCCCGACGCCGACACCGACGCCGACGCTCCCTCCCGGGCCAGCCAATCGGCGATGACTTCGCCGGTCCACTCCGGTGCCTCCAGCATGGGCGTGTGGCCGATGTCCGGAGCAATTTCGAAGCGCCAGCTCGGATGGGCCCGGCTGAGCCGACGGGCTGCAGCCAGGGGGACGAGGATGTCGCGGGCCCCTTGCAACAGCAGCGTCGGCTGGCTCAGGCGGTCGAGTTGCTCGGCGGCCCGTCCCGGTCGGACCATCACCGATGACAGCGAGCGGGCCGACCGTAGATAGGCGGCTTCGGACTGTGCACGGTCCTGGCGGGCGGCCAGCTCCATGTGGGCCTCGACGACCTCGGCAGGGATACGGGAGGCGTCGACGCAGCAGACATCGAGCGTCCTCCGCACGCTCTCCTCGGCGGTCAGGCGCCGGCGGCGCTGGGCGAGATAGCCCTCGCCCAGTCCGGGGACGGCGCACACCATGAAGTTGACGATGACCCGCGGGTGCACGAGCCCGATCCGAAAGGTGGGCAGGGCCGGATCGATGAGGATGAGGCCGGCGACCGAGTCGGGCTCCGTGGCGGCCTGGAGTGCAGCCACCAGTCCGCCCATGGAATTGCCGATCAGAATGGCCGGTGCGCCGCCCAGGGCCCGGAGAAATCCGCTCAGGAGGCGACGGTGGCCCTCGATGTCGGCCGTGCGGGAGCCCGTGGGGGTCAGCCCATGCCCCACCAGGTCAAGGGCCAGCACCCGCGAATGCGAGCTGAGGAGCGGGCCGACCGCCGACCAGTTCAGATGGGACCCGCCCAGGCCGTGCACCCCGATCAGCAGAGGCCCGTCCGCCGGCCCACCCATGTCGGAATAGTGAACAGGGCCCCCGACGTCGGTCATGAGGGAACGGGCGCCCGCGGCGGGAGCAGAAGTCATCCGGGCAAGGCTACCGGCCGGCCCTCGGCAAGAGAGGCGGGCACGCCTCCGTCACCGACACGCCCGGACACCTCGCCGTCGGTGCCCCAAGCTGGCCCTATGCCGGCAGGAAGTCGAGCAGCAGTCGATTGACCTCGACCGGGGCCTCGATCGGCATCCAGTGCCCGGGGCCCTCGAGACGCTCGTAGCGCCAAGGACCGGCGACATGGTCGGCTGATGCGGTCATCTGATGCTCGGTGAGGGCAAAATCTCCGCTGCTCCAGACACCCATCGTGGGTGCCTGGATGGCCGGGAGCTCGAATGGCGCGTCGACGAAGGCGTCAGGCGGGATGTTGGCCCGGTACCAGTTGAGGCCGGGCGTCAACGACCCGTGCTGCTCCAAATCGGCGATCACCGCGTCGGCGTCCGGGTGATTGGACCAGGCGCGCAGATTGGCCCACGAATCGGCGGACAGCCATCGCTCCGCCACGCCCTCGAACTGGAAGAGGAACATGTACCACGACAGTTGGAGCTGGGGGAATCCGGCGGCGCGAAATGCCAGCGGATGCCCGACCGAGAGGGCGGCGAGGTGGTCGAGCCGCTCGGGCACGAGCGAACCCATCACCCAGGCCAGTGCCGCGCCCCAGTCATGGCCGACCACGTGGGCCTTCTCCACACCCAGATGGTCGAGGACGGCGAGGACGTCACCGGCGACAACCAACAGCGAGTAGTGATCGGCGCCAGAGGGCTTTCCCGACTTCCCGTACCCCCGCAGGTCGGGGACGATGACCTTGAACCCGGCCGAGGCCAGGGGCTCGATCTGATTCCGCCACAGACGCCCCGAGTCGGGGAACCCATGGAGGAGCACCACGGGTCGGCCGTCCCCGGTCACCTCGAAGTGGATGTCAACGCCACCATTGTCAACGCGCATGGCTCCACCCTTTCACCGAACACCTTCTCACCGAACACTCCCTCACCGAACTACCTCTCACCGAATCGTTGATGCTTCCTCCACCGGGAAGGCCGGCCCGCGCCCCGGAGGCGGCTGTCAGCGGCTGTCGCCCGACGGGAAGTGCAGTTCGATGGGTCCGGCCTCGTTGCCCGCGGCGGGCTCGGGCCACCTGGTGGTCACCGACTTCAGCCGGGTGTTGAAGCGGATGCCCTCCATGCCGTGGATGTGGGCGTCCCCGAAGAGCGATTGCTTCCAGCCTCCGAACGAGTAGTAGGCCATGGGCACGGGGATGGCCACATTGATGCCCACCATCCCCACCTGCACCTCACGTCGGAACCGACGCGCCGAATGGCCATCACGGGTGAAGATGGCCGTACCGTTCCCGTACGGGTTGGCATTGACCAACTCGATGGCCCGGTCGAGGTCGTCCACCCGGAGCACGGCCAGGACCGGTCCGAAGATCTCGTCGCGGTACACGCGCATCGACGGGGACACCCGGTCCACCAGGCTGGGCCCCAGAAAGAACCCGGAGTCGCCCCCGGGCACCTTGACGTGGCGGCCGTCGAGAACCAGGTCGGCGCCCTCGGTCGCCGCCGACTCGAGGTAGCCGGCGACGCGGTCCCGGTGGGCCCCGGTGATGAGCGGTCCCATGTCCGACGCCGGGTCCGTGCCCGGTCCGACGGTCAGGTCCGCGGCCCGGTCGCGCAGGGCACCGACGAGGGGGTCACCGTCCCCCACGGCCACGACGGCCGAGATGGCCATGCACCGCTCCCCCGCCGATCCGTACCCGGCGGCCGTGAGGGCGTCGGCGGCGGCGTCAAGGTCGGCGTCGGGCATGACCACGGCATGGTTCTTGGCCCCACCCAATGCCTGGACCCGCTTCCCTGAGGCAGTGGCGCGCTCGAAGACGTGGCGGGCTACCGGGGTCGAACCGACGAAGGATACGGCGGCCACATGGGGATGGTCGAGCAGCGCGTTGACGGCCACGGCGTCGCCGTGGACCACCGAGAACACTCCCTCGGGCAGTCCCGCCTCCCGCCACAGCTCGGCGATCAACAGTGACGGTGAGGGGTCCCGTTCGGAGGGCTTCAGGATGAAGGTGTTGCCGCAGGCGATGGCCACGGGGTACATCCACATCGGCACCATCACCGGGAAGTTGAAGGGGGTGATTCCCGCCACCACTCCCAGCGGCTGACGGATCGACGAGGCATCCACGCCATGGGACACGTCCTCTGAGAACTCGCCTTTCAGGAGGTGAGGGAGGCCACAGGCGAACTCCACCACTTCGATCCCGCGAGCCACCTCGCCCCGTGCGTCCTCGAGCACCTTGCCGTGCTCGGCGGTGATGAGGCGGGCCAGATCGTCGCGATGGCGGTCGGCCAGCTCGCGGAAGGCGAACAGGACGCCGGTCCGAACCGTGAGCGATGCGTCACGCCATCCCGCCCAGGCCTTCAGCGACCGGGAGACCGCCTCATCGACGTCGCGCTCCGATGCCAGCACCACCGCGCCCGTCTGTTCACCCGAAGCGGGGTCGAATACCGGCGCGCTCCTGGCCTCGCCCCCTTCGAGTGAGGATCCGATCCACTTCATCGCATCACCCATCCCGCTGTGTCGTCCGTCTCAACATCTCTCCGTCTCACGGCATCACCCGTCTTGCTCCGACCGACCGCTCGGCGCTCACCGATCATCTCGCGGTCGACACTTCGCCGATGCGCCTCTCCTCATGGTACGGCCGATGCCGGGGGATGCCCGGTGGCCGACAGGTCGGTCCCGGGAAACCGGCGGCCAGCCTGGCCGCCTCCTGGTGGCTGACCGGGCAGGGCCCGCGTCTCCAGTGCCGACGACGGTGCTCGGGTGAGAGAATCGCCGCATGCCAGAACCGATTCCGGCCGCTCCGGCCGCTCCGACCGCGGCGACCGGCGAGGTGGCGGTGACCGAGCGGACCCGTCTCCGCCGGATCTCCGAGCATGGGTCCCATCGGATCGCCGATGTCCACGCGGTCCTCGATTCGGGATTCGTCTGCCATCTGGGCCTGGTGGTGGACGGATGGCCCATGGTGGTGCCCACCAGCTACGGACGGCGGGGCGAACACCTCTTCCTCCACGGCTCGGTGGCCAGCCGCAGCCTCCGGGCTGCCAGGACAGCCATCGAGGCCTGCGTGACCGTCACCCACATCGATGGGCTGGTGTTGGCCCGATCGGTGTTCGAACATGCGGTGAACTACCGCTGCGCCATGATCTACGGAGTCCCGGAAGTCCTCAACGATCCCGCCGAGAAACTGATCGGCCTCCAAACCATCAGCGATCAGGTGGCCCCCGGGCAGTGGGAGTACGCACGATCGCCCTCCACCGCAGAGATCGCCGCCACCACCGTGTTGAGGATGACGCTCGACCAGTGCTCGGTGAAGATCCGGCGAGGGCCTCCCGACGACGGGGACGGGCCCGACGCGGAACTCGGCCTGTGGGCGGGGGAGATACCGCTGCGCACCGTACGGTTGGATCCGGTGGCCGATCCGGCACTCCCTGCCGGCGTCCCCGTGCCCGGCCACCTGGCCTTCGGGCAGCCGGCCCCTGGTTCTACTCCCGTAGGCGACCTCGCCCCGCAAGTCAGTGCGTCCTGAGCCGACCGGGCAGGTCGGGCACCGCACCCTACGAATCGAGGGCGACGGCGAGCGGGGTTGCCGTCATGCCGTGGGCCGAGGCCACCGGCTCGTAGACGACCGATCCCTCGACGACATTGACCCCCTCGGCCAGAGCGGCGTCATCGCGCACGGCATCGCGCCATCCCCGGTTGGCGATCTCGACCACATAGGGGATGGTGGCGTTGACCAGCGCGTGGGTCGACGTGTGGGGAACCGCTCCGGGCATGTTGGCGACGCAGTAGAACAGCGAGCCGTTGACCTCGAAGGTGGGATCCGAATGGGTCGTCGGCCGGGTGGACTCGAAGCACCCCCCCTGGTCGACCGAGATGTCCACCAGCACCGAGCCGGGTCGCATCTGCGCCACCAGGGCATCGGAGACCAGCTTGGGGGCCTTGGCCCCCACGACCAGGACGGCACCGATCACGATGTCGGCCTCGATGCACGATTCCTCAATGGCGTGGCTGCTCGAGGCCACCGTCTCCAGAGCGCCGCGGAAGTGGTGGTCGACCTGGCGGAGGCGCTCGAGGTTCGTGTCGAGGATGTAGACCTCGGCGTGCATCCCCACGGCCAGGGTGGCGGCCGCCATCCCGGCCACGCCGGCTCCGAGGATGACGATCTTGGCGCAGCGGACACCGGGGACGCCACAGACCAGGACCCCGCCGCCGCCGCCCGGGCTCATCAGGTGGTGGGCGCCCATCAGCGGGGCCATGCGGCCGGCTACCTCGCTCATCGGGGTGAGCAGGGGGAGCGAATTGTCCGGGAGCCGGACCGTCTCGTAGGCGATGGCGGTGTTGCCCGCTTTCACCAGCGCCTCCGTGCACGACAGGGAGGCGGCCAGGTGGAGGTAGGTGAAGAGGACCTGATGCTTCCGCAGGCCGAGGAGGTCGTACTCGGCGGGCACCGGCTCCTTGACCTTCAACACCATGTCGGCCACCGACCACACGTCCGGGGCGGCGCCCACTATGGAAGCGCCGGTGGCGGTGAACTCCTCGTCGGTGATCGAAGACCCGATGCCGGCCCCTTGTTCCACCAGCACCGTGTGGCCCGCGGTGGTCAGCTCTCGCACCCCGGCAGGGGTGATGGCCACCCGGTACTCGTCCTCTTTGACCTCGCTCGGGACCCCGACGATCATGACAGTCCTCCCGGGATGCTCACAGGGACGATCGGATGCGACGGTCGGTGAGCCGCCGATCCCCCGTTGACCTGCCCGACGAAGGCACAATCAGTCCACCGAGTACTCGTCTTTTGGATCGATTCCGAACAGTCCAACCGGTGTGCCGACGTCCTCTGGGACGAGGGTCGGAGTGGACTTGTTCAGCACCTCACCCCGGAAGAACGGTGGACGAATCGCGGCATATACGAACATCAGCACAACTCCCAGGATCACCGCGCCCAGGTCGATGAGGAAAACGCCCCCAATCTGCCAGTGGGGTGAGAAGGGCAGCGTCCACGTCGTATAACTGTTTACCGCGTTCCAGTAGTGGTAGAAGCTCCAGATCATCGCCGCCCAGAGGATCACACCGCCCGTGATGGGCATGATCCCGCGCACCCAGAGATTCCGGCCACTGCTTGTCAAGGTTTTGCGGTAGTACCACGCGCAGGTGAATCCGGTGAGCCCGTAGTAGAAGGCGATCATGACACCGAGCGCCGACACAGAGTCCTTGATAACCGATCCCGACGAGATGTAGTTCATGATGACGTAGAGCACCATCGAGATCCCGCCCATCGTTAGTGTCGACGCCGTCGGGGTCAGATATTTGCGATGCACCTTGCCGAACGCCGAAGGCACCGCACGGTAGACAGCCATTGACAACGTGGTCCGGGCCGTGGGGAGGATGGTCGTCTGGGTCGAAGCTGCCGCCGAGCTCAGGACCATTAACAGCAGCAAGTGGAAGAAGACGCTCCCTGTGCTCGACGTACCGAACACCGAATGGCCAAGGGTGGAAAGAACGTCGTTCTGATTGGCAGGATTCCCGAGGCCGATACCTTTCGTGCCCAGACCGGCATACGACTGCGCCGACATGACCACGAGCACATACGTGACTAGGAGGACCACGGTCGAGAGCACTGCGGCCCGTCCCGGAGTCTTCGCTGGGTCTTTCGTCTCCTCGTTGACCGAAACGGTCGTGTCCCAACCCCAATAGATGAAGAGCATCAAGGTGACCCCGCCGATGAATGCGGAGGGGGACGAGATCGAGAACGGATTGAACCACGACAAGGTCGGAGTCAGGTGGCCGATCGGCGCGCTTCCGTTTCCTACCTTCACGAAGGCCACAATCGACAGAACGAACAACATCGTCAGCTCAATCCCGAGAAGAATCTTCTGGAAGTTCGCCGATATCTCGATTCCCAGGTAGCAGATGTAGGTCATGACGGCGATCCACATGATGCCCACGAGCAGCACCCACCCACTCGACGCGTTTGCACCGATCGAGTCGGTGTTGAAGAGAAGAAAGAGATACTGACCGGCGATCTGGGCCAGACTCGCCATGACCAGAATGTCGGCGGCAATGATTCCCCATCCACCCAACCAACCAGTCTTTGGGCCGAAGGCCCGCGTCGCCCACGTGAACGTCGTCCCGCAGTCTGGATCGGCGCTGTTCATCTCTTTGTAGGCGAAGGAGATGAGGAGCATCGGGATGAAGGCCAGCACGGTGATGATCGGAGCTTGAGGTCCGATGAGTACGACGACGAATCCCAGCGTTGCAGCCAGGCTGTATGCGGGAGCCGTGGAGGCGACACCGATGACGGTG
>DASZJN010000195.1:0-9360 GCA_035948045.1 Acidimicrobiales bacterium
GTGCGCAAGGCCACATCCTGGGTATTGCCGAGTTGCGGCGTGGCGATGGTCTTGCCGCTGAGCTGGCTGGCCGAGGTGATCGACGGGGAGACCACCAGCGCTGCTCCGCCCGAGGTGGCGCCCGAGATGATCCGTATGGCGCCCCTGCCCTGCGAGTACGCGGTGATGGCGGAGTTGGGCCCCATGTAGGCGGCGTCGAGTGAACCGGCGAGCAGGGCCGTCACCTCGGCAGGGCCGGCGTTGTAGGTCGAGGGCTGCAGGGTCACGTTGGTCGGGAGGCTGTGGGCGAAGTACCCGTCCTGGATGCCGACCAGCGGAGCGGCATGGGTGAGATTGGTGAGGTAGCCCAGTCGCAGGGTCACCGGCGTATCCGAGCTGGTTGCCGATCCCCCGCCCCCTGCGGTGGTCGTCGGGCTGCCCGAGCTCGAGCTGCACGCCGCGGCGGCCAGTGCCACTCCGGCCAGGGCGGCCAGCGCCACCTTCCGGCGACGGGGGACTCGACGTGTGGACTGGGAACGCATGGGACTCCTCGGGTCGGGGACGGGCTGTCTTTAAAACCTATAGCCCTAGTAAATAAATAGGGATAGAAACTTTAAGTCTAGAGGATTACTAGGTCTTGGATCAGGACACGGTACCATCGCCGGACGTTGCTGGCCACACCGGTGCAAGAAATGCAGGTGGCGGGGCGCTCGCCGGGGCCGCTCCGCTCGGGGCGCTACCGGGCCAGCCGGGCCACGAGACGGCGCCGGTGGACCGGCCACTCGGCCGCCAGCATCGAGTAGACGGCGGAATCGCGCTCGGTGCCGTCCGCCCCCGGCATGTCGGCGCGGATCACGCCGTCCAGCACGCAGCCGAGCCGCTCGATGGCTGCCCGCGAGCGGTCGTTGCGGGCGTCGGTCCGGATCTGCACCGCCCGCACGTCCCAGCGGTCGAAGGCGTGGGTCATCATCAGCAGCTTGGCCTCGGTGTTGATGGGCGTCCGTTGGGCGGACGGGCTCAGCCAGGTGTAGCCGATGCTGGCCACATCAGGCCGGCCGACCCGCTGGTGGACGTCGGAACCGGGGTACAGCGACGACCAGTCCCAGGGGGCGAGGTCGTAGAAGCGGGTGGAGCCAACGATGCGCCGCTGGTCG
Source organism: Acidimicrobiales bacterium (assembly GCA_035948045.1). Classification (GTDB taxonomy): domain Bacteria; phylum Actinomycetota; class Acidimicrobiia; order Acidimicrobiales; family RAAP-2; genus Bog-756. Next base: position 1,134 of record DASZJN010000195.1, read on the forward strand.
ACGCCGAAGGTGACGAAGGGGTACTGCTCCCCGGAGTCCCGCGTGGCCAGGGCCTTGTGCACGTAGGCGGTCATGGTCTCCCGATCCCAGGGGACCGGGGTGTAGGTGAAGGTCGAGCGGTCCTCGTTGGCTGCCTCGAGGAGCCCCTCGATGTGGTCCTCGCCCATCGGCACGAGATGTACGAAGCGACCCTGGATCGACTCGAGGCCGAGCATGGGTTCCATTGGCGGGCCTATTTGAGTAGTCGGGACAGACGCCGGTCGGCCAGGGCTTTCCCTCCCGTCTGGCAGGTGGGGCAGTACTGCAGGGACTTGGTGGCGAAGGACACCTGACGGACGGTGTCGCCGCACACCGGGCACGGCTCGCCGGTACGACCGTGCACCTGCATGGCCCGCTTCTTGTCCCCTTTGAGCTCGGCGATGCCGAGGGAGGCGGCGCGCCCGACGGCCTCGCTCAGGACTCCCACGACCGCGTCGTGGAGACGGGCGACCTCCGGGCCGTCGAGGTTGCCCGACTTCTTGTAGGGGGACAGCCGGGCCCGGTGCAGAGCCTCGTCCGAGTAGGCGTTCCCGACCCCGGCGATCAGCGACTGGGTGGTCAGGACGGTCTTGAGGGTGGCCGACGTGCCCTGCAGGAGGGTGGCCAGCGCATCGACGGTGAAGTCGGGCCCCAGCGGATCGATGCCGAGGGCTGCCAGTGGCTCCACGTCTTCGGGAGCGCGCACCACCCACAATGCCAGGCGCTTCTCGTGGCCCATCTCGGTGATGTCGAGCCCGGACCCGTCGTCGAGGCCCATTCGGAGGGCGATGGGGCTCCGTCCGGGGCGGAGCGGTCCCTTGGGGAGGGCGTCGTACCACTTGACCCAGCCGCCACGGGCCAGATGGACCACCAACCACGGTCCGCCACTGTCGATGCAGACGAACTTGCCCCTGCGCTCCACGGTGACGACCGTCCGGCCGATGAGGTCCTCCAGTGGGGGCTCGACGGTCTTGAGCGCCGAGAACGATGTCAACTGGCACCGCTCGACTCGCTTGCCGGCCATGTGGTCGGCCAGGCCGGCGGTGAGGGCTTGGACTTCGGGGAGTTCGGGCACAGGTCAATTGTGGACCCTAGGCGCCCGTAGTATCTGGTCCGCACCTGCACCAGGGTTGCGATCACCCGGTGGCGTCGGGCCCAGCCGTGCGGGAGCACTTCCCGTCGGCCGGCCGCCGCTCCGGTCCCACCCGCCCATCCGGCTCGAAGAGGGAGTACCCGTTGTTCCGCCCGGTTCCCAGCGAAGTCGATTTCACCGTCCTCGAAGCCGCCGAGCTGGCCCGGTGGGGGGAGCATCGCGTGTTCGAGCGCTCGATCGAGCTGCGGGCGGGCGCCGAGCCCTGGGTCTTCTACGAGGGGCCGCCGACGGCCAACGGGCGACCCGGGCTGCACCATGTATGGGCCCGCGTGTACAAGGACTTGTTCTGCCGGTACCGGACCATGCGGGGCTATGCCGTGCCCCGGAAGGCGGGCTGGGACACCCACGGCCTACCGGTCGAGGTGGAGGTCGAGAAGCAGCTGGGGATCACCGACAAGCGCCAGATCGAAGAGGAAGTGGGCATCGCCGAGTTCACCCGGTTGTGCCGCGAGTCGGTACGCAACTACGTCGACGAGTGGAAGGGCCTTACCGAGCGCATCGGCTACTGGATCGACATCGACTCGGCCTACTGGACGTTCTCCCCGGAGTACATCGAGTCGGTGTGGTGGAACCTCAAGTGCCTCTGGGACCAGGGGCTGCTCTACGAGGACATCAAGGTCGTCCCCTACTGCCCACGATGCGGCACCCCCTTGAGCAGCCACGAGTTGGGTCAGCCCGACGTCTACCTGGAGGTGGTCGACGAGTCGGCCTATGTCCTGTTCCCCCTCTTGGACGGGGGTGAGGCCGCCGACCGCTTGCGGGCCCTGCTCGACCGCGACTCGCTGCGCGGCCTCTCGCTGATGGCCTGGACGACGACACCGTGGACGTTGCTGTCCAACACCGGGGCGGCGGTCGGGCCCGACCTCGACTACGCCGTGGTCGGCGAGGCCATCGTGGCCGCCGACCTGGTCGAGCAGGTCTTCGGTGGGGGCAGCGTCGTCGAGCGCCGGGTATCCGGCCGCGATCTGGTCGGGCTCCGCTACGAGCGGCCGTTCGACGATGTCCAGCCCAGCCCCGGATCGACCGGCGGCGAGGGTTGGCGCGTGGTGGCGGGTGCGTTCGTGGAGGCGGACGAGGGAACTGGCATCGTCCATCTGGCCCCGGCCTTCGGCGAGATCGACCGGCAGGTGGGTCGGGAGAACGGTCTGCCCACCCTCAATCCCGTGGGGCCGGACGGGCGTTTCACGGCCGAGGTGCCCTGGCTGGCCGGGCAGAGCGTCCGCGCCACCAACGGCACGGTCAACGACCGTCTCGAGGCCTCCGGCCGGCTCTTCCGGCGGTTCGACTACGTCCACCCCTATCCGCACTGCTGGCGGTGCGGCACCCCGCTCATCTACTGGGGCAAGCCCAGTTGGTACATCAGAACCTCGGACCGCAAGGCCGAACTCGTGGCGCAGAACCAGACCATCGGTTGGCACCCCGAGCACATCCGCGACGGCCGGATGGGGGAGTGGCTGGCCAACAACGTGGACTGGGCGCTCTCCCGCGACCGGTTCTGGGGCACGCCGCTCCCGATCTGGCGATGCGGCCGAGGTCACGTCCACTGCGTCGGCTCATTGGCGGAGCTGTCGGAGCTGGCCGGCCGCGACGTGTCCGGCGTCGACCCGCACCGGCCCGACATCGACGCCGTCACCTTCCCCTGCGCCGAGTGCGCGGGAGCGGCGGGTGCGAACACCGGCGGGGACGAGGATTCGACCATGCGCCGGGTCGAGCCGGTCATCGATGCCTGGTTCGACTCGGGGTCCATGCCCTCGGCCCAGTGGGGCTACCCGCTGGAGCCGGGCTCCGAGGAGAATTTCGTCTACCCCGCCGACTTCATCTGCGAGGCCATCGACCAGACGCGGGGATGGTTCTATTCCTTGTTGGCCGTCAACACCCTGGTCCGAGGTTCGACCCCTTACCGGAACGTCCTCTGCCTCGGGCACATCGTGGATGCCGACGGCCGCAAGATGTCCAAGAGCATCGGGAACGTCATCGACCCCTGGGAGATCCTGTCCACCCGGGGGGCCGACCCGCTGCGCTGGTGGATGTTCTCGCAGGGGTCGCCATGGACGCCGACCCGGGTCAGCTTCGAGGTCATCGACTCGGCCATGCGGGACTCGTTGCTCACCCTGTGGAACACGTGGTCGTTCTTCACCACCTACGCCTCTCTCAACGGGTTCGACCCCACAGACCCCTCCGTTCCCGCTCCGGATGATCGCTCCGTCCTCGACCGCTGGATGCGGTCCCGGCTCTACGCCACCGTGGACGTCGCCACCGATGCGTTGGACGCGTACGAACCCTTTCCCGCCGCCACCGCCATTGCCCGACTGATCGACGATGCCTCCAACTGGTACGTCCGGCGCAGCCGGCGGCGCTTCTGGCGTACCGACCCCGGTGCCGATCCGGTCGACTCGCTCGGGGCCCAGGCCACGCTGCACGAGGTGCTGGTGGTGGTGGCCGGGCTGCTGGCGCCCCTCTGCCCCTTCGTGGCCGACCGCATGTGGCGCGACCTCACCGGTGCAGCCGACGACGACTCGGTGCACCTGGCCGACTGGCCGGCCAGCCAGCCCGGTGCCCTCGACCCGGGGTTGGAGGAGGGGATGGCCCTGGCCCGACGGCTCGCGTCACTGGGACGGGCGGCGCGCGCCGAGGCGGGGATGAAGGTCAGACAGCCCCTGGCCCGGGCCCTGGTCTACCTCCCTCCGGGGAGCCCGACGCCGCCGGCCGGAGTGGTGGAGGACGAGCTCAATGTGGACCGGGTCGAAGCCACCGGCGAGCTCGGCGACGTGCTGGCCTACGAGCTGGTCCCCAACTTCAAACTGCTCGGGCCGCGGCTCGGGTCAAGGGTCCAACAGCTGCGGGCGGCCATGAGCTCGGTGGACGGGATGGCGGCGGCGGCCAACTTGACGGCCGGGCGCCCCGTGGTGGTCGACGTCGACGGCGGCCCCATCGAGCTCATCGGGGACGAGGTCGAGCTGCGGGTGCGGGCCCAGGCCGGCTTCGCCGTCTCCCGCGACGGGGCCGAGGTGGTGGCGCTCGACCTGGCCCTCGATGACGACCTCCGTCGCCGGGGCCTGGCCCGTGAGGCCATCCGCCAGGTGCAGGACCTGCGCAAGGCCACCGGCCTCGAGGTCTCCGACTGGATCCATCTCCATCTGGTCGGGCTCGATGACCTCAGGCCGCTGTTCGACACCGTGGCCCGCGAGGTGCTGGCCCGATCGATCGTGACCACCCCGCCGCACGAGGCCGGGGCAGGGACCACGCTCGAGCTCGAGGACGGCGAGTCGGTTCGTGCCGTGACCATCTGGGTGGTGAAGGCTTGAGCCCCGCTGGTGCCGCGGGGAGTGCGGGAGCCGTCGAGCAGTACGTGCTGGCCGTCGACCTGGGCACGGGCGGGCCCAAGGTGGCAGTGGTGACGACGGGCGGGCGGATCCTCGCCCACGCCGCCAGACCGGTGGCCCTCCATCTCCTCGAGGGCGGCGGTGCCGAACAGGACCCCCACGAATGGTGGTCGGCCATCTGCGGCGCCTCTCGCCAGGCCGTCGAGTCGGCCGGCGTTCCAGGCAGCGATCTCATCGGGGTGGGGTGCACGTCCCAGTGGTCGGGCACAGTGGCGGTGGGGGCCGACGGGTCCCCCTTGATGCGGGCGGTCATCTGGATGGACTCGCGCGGCAACAAGGCCATCCGCGAAGTCGCCGGGGGCCCCGTCAACGTCCTCGGCTACGACCCTCGCAAGATCCTCCGGTGGGTGCAGGTGACCGGCGGCGCCCCAGGGCTGTCGGGCAAGGACCCGGTGTCCCACATCCTGTTCATACGCGACGAGTTCCCCGAGGTGTACCGGGACACCGCCACCTTCCTGGAGCCGGTCGACTATCTCAACCTCAGGCTGACCGGGCGGACATGCGCCTCGTTCGACTCCATTGCCGCCCACTGGGTCACGGACAACCGGGCGATCGATCGCGTGGCCTACGACGAGCGGCTGCTCGAGCTCACCGGTCTCGACCGGGCCAAGCTGCCCGACCTGGTGCCACCCGGCACCATCATCGGCGCGCTGACGGCGGAGGCGGCATCCGACCTCGGCGTGCCGGTGGGACTACCGGTGTCGGTCGGCTCGGGGGATGTGCATTCGGCGGTGTTCGGTTCCGGGGCCGTAGCCGACTACGAGGCTCACCTCTACATCGGCACCTCGTCGTGGATCTCGGCCCACGTACCATTCAAGAAGACCGCTCCCACCAGCAACGTGGCCTCGATCCCGGCCGCCCTGGCCGGCAAGTACCTCATCGTCGACGAGCACGAGACCGCCGGTGCCTGCCTCACCTTCCTGCGCGACAACCTCGGGTTCGCCGAGGACTTCGAAACCATGAATGCCATGGTGGACAGCGTCGAGCCCGGAAGCGGGAGGGTGCTGTTCACTCCGTGGCTCAACGGGGAGCGGTCCCCGGTCGATGACCACACCATCCGGGGCGGGTTCCACAACCTGTCGCTCTCGACCACCCGGGCCCAGATGGTCCGGGCCGTCTACGAGGGAGTGGCCTTCAACTCGAGATGGCTGCTCGAGGCCGTGGAGAAGTTCGCCGGCCGCCGGCTCGAGTCGCTGGCCTTCATCGGGGGCGGGGCCAACTCGGACCAGTGGGCCCAGATCCACGCCGACGTCCTGGGGCGCGAGATCCGCCAGGTGACCGACCCGGTGCTGGCCAACGTGCGCGGCGCCGCCCTCATCACGCTGGTGGCACTGGGCCGGCTGCCGGTCGAGCAGATTCCGGACATGGTCGAGGTCCGGCGCACGTTCGTCCCCGATCCCGCCACCGCCGACGAGTACGACATCCTGTTCAATGAGTTCGTGAACCTCTACAAGCAGACCAAGGGCATCTTCAAACGGCTCAACCGGTTCTGAGGATTACGGAGCCCGCGGGCCCAACTGGTCCCCGGTCAGCTGCCACCTGACACCTTGGCGATGAGGTCGTCCAACTGTTGCACCGACCGGCCGAGTGAGAGGTTCTCGACGGCCCATGCCCTCGACCGCCGACCGAGCTCGGGGTCGGTGCGTCGCCAGGCGACCAGGCGCTCGACGGTCTTGGCCAGTTGCTGGAGGTCGTCGGGGGGAACGAGCTGATCGGGGAAGCCCCTCATGGAGTCGGCGATGCCCCCCACGTCGAAGGCCACGACGGGCGTTCCACTCGCCATCGCCTCGGCGATGACCAGGCCCTGGGTCTCGGGGACGCTGCTGGGCACGACCACCAGGTCCGCCGCTCCCATCAGAGCAGCCACATCGGTGCGGTGGCCGAGGTACGTGGCCCTGCCCTCCGTCATCATCGACTGCAACGAGGCCAGGTAGTCCCCGTCGCTGGTGAAGCCGCACACCACTGCGTGTATCGGCGTGGGGCTCTGGCGTGCCACCTCGACGAGGAGGTGGGCCCCCTTGTTGTGCTCGATCCGACCGGCGTAGAGGATCATCCGCTCGTCGCTTCCCACACCGATCCCGCTTCGCACCTCTGCCCGGGCCGACGCTTCCAGGGGTACGAACCGTTCTGAGTCGATCCCGGTCGGCACCACCGTCGTCCGCTTCGGGTCCAGCGCGGCTGCCGCCGTCCATCGCCGGGCAGCATCGGTTGAGGGCACGATCACCGCAGCCACCCGTCGGATGGAGGCGTTGAGCCATCGTGGCTGGCGGCTCGGCGGTGGGAGATGGAGATGGGCCGCGACGGGCGCGCGCGCCATCGCCGCCGTCGCCAGGGCCAGGGGGACGTGTCCGGCGCTGTGGACGTAGATGACCGAGGGACCGATCCGCGCCCCCATGACCGCGGCACGGACGACCCCGGCCGCACCGGCCACGGGTGACGAGCGCGACGGCAGGGAAGCACCGATCTTCGTCGTGGTCGCCGCCAACGCATCCCATTGCGGCCAGTAGTCACCCCTGCTCACATACAGGAGGTGCACCTCCCAACCCCGTCGGGCCAGGCCCCGGAAGATCTCGAGCTGCGCCGACTCCGTTCCCCCGACCGACCCGAGGTGATCGGCGACGGTGAGGACCCGCTTCGGGCTCATGACCGCACCAAGCGGCACCGCGGGATCCTCCGTCGACTCACGTCGGCTGGATCACGGGCGAGGACCAGCTGCTCAGGTCGCGCCCCAGGAGCTGGCCGAGCGTCGCCACCTCGGAGCGGAACTCGCTCTCGAGCGACCGGCGCAGATCGGCATCCATCGGCTGCCGGGGTTGTCGGCCGGCATTGAGGGATTGGAGACGACCTCCGAGGGAACGTCGGACATTCTGGTTGTGCACCGCCATCCGACCCAGACGGCGAACGATGGGAGGCGGAGACCGCAGCAGCTTCACCATCCTCTCGCTCCGAGCGACCTTGTTGGCGTTCACCACGGGAAGGTCGGGCTGGAAGGTGGGATCGATACCCAGGAATTCCAACACGGCGCGGTAGGAGCCGGCCGTGTCATCCTTCAGGTCGTCGAAGACCACCACGTGCACGCGCTCGCTGCCGACGGCGTCGAAGTACCGGATGAGTTGCTCGGAATAGTGGGCGACCTCCCGATAGAAGAGCGCCCAGATCGATTGGCACGCCTCGGGAATGCGCTCGCCCCGCTGCCGGGCCCCCTCGAGGGACAGCGCCTCGGCGAAATCGTCGACATCCTCGTCACCCTGGAAGAGCAGTTCGCTGTGGAGCGAGTGCATCATGTCGATCGGATTGCGCAGGATGGCGATGATGCGGCTGTCCGGGGCGTAAGAGGCGATTTCCGCGGCCGCCCGCTTCGAGGCCAGGTAGCCGATCGAGGCGTCGAGTACGTAGCGCTCGTCGGTGGCCCGGCCGAAGTAGGCCAGATAGCTCTGACTGTCGGGCCGCTGCTGATTCCGGTAGGCGAGGTCGCTGCCGAAGAAGTGGTACTCCTTGCCGGCAGCAAAGATGTCGGGGTGTTTTCCGAGGTAGGACCACATGGCCGTGGTCCCACACTTCGGGGCTCCGACGATGAACAGGTTTGGGATTCTCGACATGACCCTCGTTCGTGCGATCGCCCATGACCCGGAGCCACCGGCCACATTGACACCGCTTCGTGACGAAATGCTCT
>DASZJN010000196.1:0-19252 GCA_035948045.1 Acidimicrobiales bacterium
CCTGCTCGAGACCGAAGGAACCGACGCGCTGACAATGCGGCATCTGGCTGAACTCGTCGGCATGCGGGCTCCGTCCATCTACAAGCACTTCGACAGCAAAGCGGCGCTGGAGGTGGCGTTGGTGGAGGACGCCCTCTTCGACATGGGTGACGCCCTCCACCACTCCGAGGCCGACCCCGACCCCGGGCCCGACGGCCCGGTGGCCTCGCTCCTGGCTGCCTACCGGTCCGAGGCAACCTCCCATCCCAACCGCTACCGGCTCACCACGTCCTCGGCATTTCCCCGAGCTGACCTTCTGGCCGGCCTGGAGGACTGGGCCGGCGAGCCGTTCTTCATCGTGGCCGGTCAGGCCTACCTGTCCCAGGCGCTGTGGGCGTTCGCCCACGGCACCATGATTCTCGAGCTCGACGGTCGCTTCGCGGGGGGCTCCGATCTCGACCTCACATGGCAGGCGGGGGCCCTTGCCTTCAGCTTGCCCGGGGCTGCGCCCGTCGGACAGCCAGTGCCGGTGCCGCCGGTCGGGCGGTAACCGTGACGCTGGCGGCGGGGCCGCCTCGTGCTGCGTGTCTCCCGCACCGGAGCCGGGGAGAAGTGCCCCTGTCCCGTCATTGGGCGTGCCCGATGTATGTTGCCCGGGTCAGGGGAGAGATCGAGGATGCCGCGGAGACCGATGACAGCAGGAACCATCGGGTCCGTTCCGGGAGGCGCCGGCGGAGTGTCACCATCGGATCCGACGCCCGGAGCGATGGCCATCATGGACGGCGCTCCTCCGTGTGACGGTGGCCCAACGGGCCGAAGGGAAAGCAGCTGATGATCGCCACCACCGTCCACAGCGGCAACGTCATTGTGGTCCTGGCGGTGTTCCTCGCCAGCACCGTGGAGATGGTCGAGGCCCTGACCATCGTCCTGGCCGTGGGCGTCACCCGGGGATGGAGGTCAGCCCTCGAGGGTGTCGTGGTGGCCCTGGCGGCGCTGGGCGGGTTGGTTGTCGCCCTCGGTCCGGCGTTGGTCCACTATGTCCCGCTGTCCGTGCTCAGGCTGGTGGTCGGCGGCTTGCTCCTCGTGTTCGGACTGCAGTGGCTGCGCAAGGCGGTATTGAGGGCGGCCGGGCTCAAGGCCAAGCATGACGAGGACGCCATCTATGCCGAGCAGGTGGAAGAGCTGGCAGGGTCTGAAGGGAGGGCGGGTCGGGACGCCACCGCGTTCGTCGTGGCGTTCAAAGGTGTGTTTCTCGAAGGGCTCGAAGTCGTGGTCATCGTCATCACGCTCGGCACGACGTCGCACAACCTGGGCCTGGCCGCAGTTGCCGCCGGGGCGGCGGTGCTGCTCGTCGGAATAGTGGGGCTCGTCGTCCACCGCCAGCTCTCGGGGGTGCCAGAAAATACCCTGAAGATGGGCGTCGGCCTGATGCTGGTCAGCTTCGGCACCTTCTGGTCGGGGGAGGGGGTCGGGGTCCACTGGCCCGGTTCCGACCTGGCCATTCCGGTGCTGGTGGCCGCGTACGGAGCGGTGGCGTGGCTGTTGATCCGAGCGGTCCGCCCGGCGCGGCTGGATGCACCCATCGAAGCGGGGACAGCCGTGTCCATCGCCGAGGGCGATCGTGGCTGATTCCACTTCGTCCTCCCGACCGGCCATGACTCGGGCCCTGGCCGCCTTCGGACGCTTCTGGTGGGAGTTCCTGATCGGCGACACTCCGGAACTGTTTGTCGGTGCGGTGGCCATCATCGGGGCCGTGGCCCTCCTGTGCCTCGACCACTCGGCTCGGGACTGGGCGGGATTCGTCCTGGCGTTCCTGGTGGCCGGGTTGTTGGTCGGCTCGGTGTGGAAGGCCGCCCGCAAGGCACGCTGACAGATCGGTCCGCGACGGACTGGGCGTGTGCCGCAGTTGCGGCATCGGTCATGCGTTGAACAGCAGCTCCCCCTCGGGCGTAGTACTGGGAACGCGAGCGGAAAAGAGGTGCTGTTCCCATGGTCCACGTCGGTTCGGTTTACAACGGGCGCGCCGCCGGGGCGAGGGGCACGTTGGCTGGCGGTCAGTCGAAGCCCGTGGCAGCCGGCCATTTCCGGTGGCTGGTCGGGGGCGCGCTCGGCGCCGTTGTGCTGGTTGCCGCCGCCTGTGGGTCGAGCGTGGCAACCACGACGACGACCGCGGCAAAATCGACGGCGTCATCAGTGGCGGCAACCGCGCGCGGCGCGTTGGGGGTGATCCTGATCGACCAGTCGGGGAGGACCCTGTACCGGTATTCACCGGACGGGACCGGCAAGCCGACCTGTACGGGCGGCTGCGCGGCGGCGTGGCCCCCCTTGACCGTCCCGGCCGGGACCATGCATGTGACCGGGACTGCGGGCGTCAGCTCCGCCGACCTGGGAACGGTTGCCCTTTCCGGCGGAGCGCTGCAAGTGACCTTCAGGGGTATGCCGCTCTATCGATTCTCCGGCGACGCCAAGCCCGGCGATACTAACGGCCAGGGAACCGCTGGCATGTGGTTCGTGGTCCCGGTGGCGATGGTGGCTCCACCGCCGACCGCTCCGTCGACCACGGGGGTCGCGACGACGACCACCACTCCGCCGCCATCGTCGCAATCCAACAGAGTGACCACCGCTCCCCCGGCCACCGCCCCTCCGATGACCGCACCCCCGGCGACGTCACCCCCGGCTACGGCGCCACCGATGACCGCACCCCCCGCCACCTCACCCCCGGCCACGGCACCGCCTGTCACCCAGCCGAGCGGCGGGGGATACGGCTACTGATGCCTACCGACCGATGAGCCCGGAGCCGACCCGATGACGACGATCAGCGGAGCGCTGCCGCGGCTGCCTCCCCCAGCGGGCGAGCTGGTCGAGTCCGACGCGACCGGGTCCCGGCGGCGGCGGGGCGGCTTGTACCTGCCCTCCTTCGTCCTGGCCGCCGGCTCGGCCTGGCTGTGCTGGATCGGGATCCGCACCCTCGAGCGCAGCGGGCGCCTGGGAGCCGACCTGGCGGCGGGGCGGGCGCGGCTGGTGGCACCGGCGGTCGTGGCCCTGGTCGTGGTCATCTTCTTGTGCGAGCGATGGTGGCCGGCGGAGCGCCGAGAAGTGTTGGCCAGGGGTCATGTCCACGACGCGGCCTTCTTCGTGGTCCACGTGGCGGCCGTCGTCCCGCTCATGACCCTGTTGGGCGTGGCCTTCGCCCATCTGATCGGGAGCCACGCCAGGTGGATCGGGGCCCCGTGGGCGGCGTGGTGTCCCCGCTGGCTGCTGGCCGTGGTCACTCTCGTGCTCATGGACGGTGGCAACTGGCTCGCCCATTGGGCGGAACATCGGATCTCGCCCCTGTGGAGGATGCATGCCCTCCACCACAGCCAGGAGGAGCTGAGCGTCCTGACCTCCTTCCGGGCCCACCCGCTCAGCCATCTCCCCGGGTTCTGCCTGGCCACCGTCCCGGTGATCGCCCTGATGGGCGACCGGGGGCTGGCCCCCTTCCTCATCACCTCCTATGTCTGTCTCGGCACTCTCCCGCATGCCAACGTGCCGTGGTCGTTGGGGCCGCTGGGCCGCGTCGTGGTCAGTCCCGCCTATCACCGGCTGCATCACTCCGTCGAGGATGCCGAGGGATGCAACCTGGGCATCGTGCTCACGGTGTGGGACGTGCTGGCCGGTCGAGCCCGATTCCCTGTCCGGGGGGCATCGCCCTGTCGGACCGGACTGGCCCACCGACCGGTGAGGACCGAGCAGGCCGCGGGCGACCGCTGGCACCCCGGGGTGCTGGTGTCGCAGTTGGCGGAGCCCTTCAGGGCTCCCTCCGGTGACCGGCGCGACTCCCACGACCGAACTGGCTCGCCGGCGCCGGAGAGTGGGGAAGACCCCTCCGTTGGGCCGGGTGCGAACGACGGGAGGCGGACTCCCCGCATCGCGGCCTGACGTGCGATCATGTCCCGGCCGATCGGGTTGCAACCGGACACATCCGCCCGTTCCCCGTCGGCGCCAACCGGGCCACCCGCGAGGAGACGCCGTGACTGCCGAGGACAACCGAGCGAGGATCCGAGCGTTCTGGGGGGCGCTGTACGAACGCGACTGGGACCGTATCGCTTCCTTCTTCGGGGCGGACAGCGAGTACACCGACGTCCCCTCGCCGGCAGAGGACGTGGCCCGAGGGCCCGAGCTCATCGTCGCCCGTCTGCGCCTCGGTCTCGAGCGCATCTCCGGCTATGAGCACAACCTGCGCCTGATGGTGGCCGAGGATGACACGGTGGTGACCGAGCACTCGGAGACGTGGCATTGGCATACCGGCGAGCAGGTCACGCTCCCGTTCGTCTCGGTCCACGAGCTCCGCGACGGCGTCATCGTCCGGTGGTGGGACTACTGGGACCTGCAGACGCTGATGAACGCCGCCCCTGACTGGTGGATCGAGCACGTCGCCCAGGGGTACACCTGACCGATCCTCGCCGGGGAGAGGTTCAGGACCTCGGCCGGCTGAGCCGCCGTGCCGCCGCGGTGGCGTTCCACTTGACGGCGCCCGCCAGGTCCCGGGCATGCTCGGCGGCGGTGTAGTCCCTCCCCATGTCCGGTGCGGCCAGGGCGCGGTCGAGATCAAGGCCGTTTCGCTCCAGCACCGAGGAGAAGTCGCGGCGCATGGGCTCCGCCAGGTCATACCCGAAGGATCGGTAGGTCCGTGCGAACAGAGGTCGGTAGAGCCGGATGCGCTCGTGGAGGCCGGACGCGTGGGACATCGGGTTCTTCGGGCGTTGCCGGACGTAGTCGGGAAGGATGTCCGCAAACGCCGTGCGGAGTATCCACTTCTCCATCCCATCGCGCACCTTCAGGTCGAGCGGAATCTGCAGGGCCAACTTGACCAGGGAGAGGTCGAGGAACGGTACGCGGGCCTCGACGCCCTGTCCCATGGACATCCGGTCCACCCGCTGCAGCTCGGTCCGGCTGAGGTTGCGGATGTTGTGGCGGAAGAGCTGACCGCTCAGCTCGGTGCCCACGCCCTGATACATGCTGTAGCCACCGAACAGCTCGTCGGATCCGTCACCCGACAGCACCACCTTGACCCCGCACCGGTGCACCCGCTCGAACAGGGGACGGCTGACCACCGAGTTGATGACGTCCCCGTACTCGGTCAGTTCGCCCATCCGGATGGCCGAGCGGACGTCGCTGAGACGGATGTCCCCCGGCTGCAGCTCGACGATCTCGTGGTGGACGCCGAGCTCTGCGGCCAGCCGGCGGGCGAACCGGAGGTCGTCGCTGTCGCCGGTCCCCACGGTGAAGGCCACGCAGTCGGGATGCATCTCCTGCACGTGGAGCAGGGTCAGGGTGCTGTCGAGCCCCCCCGACAGGATGACCCCCACGGTGAGGTCGGTATCGACCCGTACCCGGATGCTGTCGACCAGGGCCTCTCGCACGCGGCGCCCGGCCTCGTCGGGATCGTCGATGGGATCCTCGCCCTCGGCCAGGCGCATCAGGTCGACGTAGGGGGACAACTCGGGTGGGCACCCGGGCGACCCCCAACCGGCATGGCCGGGTGCCACTTCCACCACGGCCGCCCCCACGGGGACCAGCGCCTTGACCTCCGAGGCCACATTGAGCCTTCCACCCTGGTGCGACCAGTACAACGGCTTGACCCCGATGGGATCCCGTGCGAGATACACCCGCCCGGTGTCGCGCTCGACGACGGCGAAGGCGAACTCGCCGCGCAGATGGTGCACGGCCTCCTCCCCCCACTCGAGGAACGATTCGAGGACGACTTCGGTGTCGCCGGTGGTGCGCAGGTGGTGCCCGAGTGCAGTCAGCTGATCGCGGAGCTCCCGATAGTTGAAGACCTCACCGTTGTAGCAGAGGGCCCACCGCTGGTCAGCCGACACCCATGGCTGAACCGAGTGATCGCGGTCGACGATCCGGAGACGCTGGGTGCCCAGCATCCGACCCTCCTCGCACAGTGTCTCCTCGACGTCCCCACGGGGTCGGATGGAGGCCATCATCCGGTCGAACAGGGCCCGATCGGCACCCGGTCCGACGATCAGGACGATGCCGCACACGATCAGGCGGCCAGCAGCGCGTCGTATGCTCTCCGGAGTTCTTCGACAGCAGCCGGGTTGATGCAGACATGCCAGGCCTGGCCCTCATCGATGACGGTGCACAGCCCGGATCTCTGGCGCTCCAGCAGCAATTCGGCCAAGATCCGATCGGCGCCGAATTCGGCGAACCATCGCATCTCGACATCGGAGGCGAACCCGAAGCAGTGCGCACTGGGGATCATGGCCGCATATCCCAGTTGGCGCAGATGCAGTTGGTGCTCGACGCTGCGGGTTGCACTGGTGACCCACAGCGCCGGTGTCCCCGGCGGCACCGCGGCGGCGAATTCCTGCGCCAGCTGATTGAGCAGGGCGATCAACTCGGGCCGGGCATGGGTGAAGAGAATTCCCGCCGTGTGAGGCTGGCGCCGGGGCATGAGCCGACGGAAGGCCCAATCCCGCGATCGACCCATCAGTCCACGGGGCTGGAGCCGGTACTTGAAATGCAACAGGCCCCGTCGGCGAAGCACTTCCATGCTCACCAGATCGGCGGAGCCGACCACATCCTGGTCGGTCTCGAAGGTGTCGGCCCCGGACCACCACATGGCGTCGATCTGGGAGAGAAGGTAGATCCGGACGAGGCCGGAGACATCGCTGGCCGAGCTGCGATCGTTGGGGCGGTACTGCCGCACCTCGCTGAGCAACTGGGCCAGGGCCGCATTCTTGCCGTCAGGGGCGCACTCGAGCACGGGGTGAAACGCCGCTTCGGCGGTCCGAGCGGTGAGGAGTGCCTCGATATCCGATTCGCTACCAGGGCCGCTCTTGAGATCGACCTCGGCGGTCAGTTCGGAGACGGCGACCCGGTAGGCATCGAGATCCACAGGGCGTGAGGCTTTCAGGCCACCGTGGTCAGTGTCCTGCGGGTCGGCTGCCATCGTGGCGACGGTCCTCCCCGGACACTCGTGGCCGAGTCGGCCGACACGCGCTGGGCATGGGGAGGAGCCTACCGAAGGTCGACCGGCGGACGGTGGTTCCCAGCTCAGGAGGCCGCGTCCGCTTCGCGTTCCGATCGCGCACCGAGTCCCGTCCGGCCCCTCATCGCTTCGGGAGCCGAGGATTGGATGACGGCGTCAGCGTTGGAACGGCTCAACTCCCCGGTGCCGGGTGAGGCCAGAAATCGCAGAGGGAATTCGCGAACCTGAGGTGAGCGGCGGTGCGGCCTCACATCATCACGACCGATCGAAGAACCTCGCCCCGCTCCATCCTGTGAAAGGCCTCCTCCACATCCTCGAGGCCGATGGTCTCAGTGACGAATCGATCGAGGTCGAGCCGTCCCTGAAGGTAGAGGTCCACCAGCATCGGGAAGTCCCGCGAGGGCAGGCAGTCGCCGTACCAACTGGGACGCAGTTGGCCGCCCCGGCCGAAGAAGTCGATCATGGGAAGCTCGATTCGCATGTCCGGCGTCGGCACGCCCACCTGCACCAAGGTGCCCGCCAGATCCCGGGCGTAGAAGGCCTGTTCCATCACCGTGGGGCTCCCTACGGCTTCGATGCAGACGTCGGCTCCGAACCCACCGGTCAGCGCCCGAACCGCGGCGACCACGTCCTGACTCGACGCATCGACCACGTCGGTGGCGCCGAACTGGCGGGCCAGCTCGAGTTTGCCGACGTCGAGATCCACGGCGATCACCGTTGCCGCCCCGACCAGCCGGGCACCGGCAATGGCGGCGCAGCCGACGCCGCCGCAGCCGAAGACCGCCACCGAGTCCCCGGTCCCCACCTCACCCGTCAACATGGCCGACCCCAGGCCGGCCATCACGCCGCAGCCGAGCAGGCCGACGGCCTCGGGACGGGCAGAGGGATCCACCTTTGTGCACTGGCCCGACGCCACCAGCGTCTTCTCGGCAAATGCTCCTATACCCAGCGCGGGGGCGAGGGGCGTTCCATCGGAGAGGGTCATGCTCTGGGTGGCATTGTGCGTGTTGAAGCAGTACCACGGCCGCCCCCGCTGGCAGGCGCGGCATTCTCCGCACACGGCGCGCCAATTGAGGACGACGAAGTCACCGGGCTCCACCGACGTGACATCGGGCCCGACCGCCTCGACAACGCCGGCCGCCTCATGACCGAGCAGGAACGGGAACTCGTCGCTGATGCCGCCCTCCCGGTAGTGGAGGTCGGTGTGGCATACACCGCACGATTGAACCTGCACGAGCGCTTCCCCCGGACCCGGCTCAGGCACCACCACGGTGACCAGTGAAACCGGCTCTCCTTTGGCCATCGCCACGACGCCCCGGACCTCTGATGCCATGCTCCACTCCTTGTCGCCTGGGTTCACAGTGTTTCATGTGACGCCGGGCCGACGGCTCGCAACCACAGGGCCCGGCCTTCGACCTGGCGATGGCGGTCACGGCTCTGGACCGGGCGCCGACAGCCGGGCAGGGGACGGACCGGCGGTCGAAAGGCGTCGGACATCTGGATAGCCTCGCTCCGTAGCCGACGCCACAGGCTGAGCCGGCATCCACCAGCAATACGGAAGGATCACATGACGGAATTGAAAGTACTGTGCGTGCTGTATCCGGATCCGGTCGACGGGTACCCGAACTCGTATGCCAGGGACGACATTCCGAGGCTTGCCCACTATCCCGGTGGCCAGTCCCTGCCCAGCCCGAGCGGGACCGATTTCACCCCGGGTGTACTGCTCGGTTCGGTTTCCGGCGAGCTGGGCCTTCGACCCTTCCTCGAATCCGAGGGACACACCCTGGTGGTGACCTCGGACAAGGACGGGTCTGCCTCGGAGTTCGAACGCCAGTTGGTGGATGCCGACGTGG
The DNA here is from genome assembly GCA_035948045.1 of Acidimicrobiales bacterium. Classification (GTDB taxonomy): domain Bacteria; phylum Actinomycetota; class Acidimicrobiia; order Acidimicrobiales; family RAAP-2; genus Bog-756. The sequence goes on from DASZJN010000196.1 coordinate 8,821, forward strand.
TCATCTCCCAGCCCTTCTGGCCCGCCTACCTCACTGCCGAGCGAATTTCCAAGGCACCCAGGCTCAAGTTGGCGCTCACTGCCGGGATCGGCTCGGACCATGTGGATCTGGATGCCGCCATGCAGCGAGACATCACCGTGGCCGAGGTGACCTATTCGAACAGCATCAGCGTGTCCGAGCACGTGGTGATGATGATCCTCGGCCTGGTGCGCAACTACATCCCCTCCCACGAGTGGGTGGTGAGGGAAGGGTGGAACATCGCCGACTGCGTGGAGCGATCGTACGACCTCGAGGGAATGGTGGTGGGAAGTGTGGCCGCCGGGCGCATAGGACTGGCGGTATTGAGACGGCTCCAACCGTTTGACGTGCGCCTTCACTACACCGATCGCCATCGTCTTCCCCAAGACGTCGAGCACGAACTGAACCTCACCTTTCACCCCGACACGGCATCGATGGTGCCCGAGTGTGATGTCGTGACCGTCAATGCACCCCTGCACCCGGAGACAGAGCACCTGTTCGACGATGCCATGTTCGATCGGATGCGGCGCGGCACCTACCTGGTCAACACGGCCCGGGGCAAGATCTGTGACCGCGACGCGGTGGTCCGCGCCTTGGAGAGCGGGCAGCTGGCCGGTTATGCGGGCGACGTGTGGTTTCCACAGCCCCCGCCCGTTGACCACCCGTGGCGGACCATGCCGCACGAGGGGATGACCCCGCACATCTCGGGCACCTCCCTCTCGGCGCAGGCTCGCTACGCGGCCGGCGTCCGCGAGATCCTCGAGTGTTGGCTGGCAGACCGTCCGATCCGCGACGAGTACCTGATTGTGGATCGTGGTCGGCTGGCGGGTACCGGCGCCCACTCCTACAGCGCCGGCGACACCGACTCGTAGCTCATGCCATGGTGGCGAGGATCTCCTCGATGATCGCCACGGATGTGTCGGGATGGAGGAGGGCCAGACGGCCGACCGGCTCCTCCTCCCACGTCGTGGGCTCCACCAAACCGATCTGGTCAGCGAGGAGGTTGGCCGACCACGATTCGTAGTCGGCCCGGCGCCACCCGTTCCGACGGAACAGGACGACCGACAATTCGGGCCGGCGCACCAGCTCGAGATAGGGCAGGCGTTCGACGAGATCGGCTGTCCGCTGGGCGACGTCGAGCACAGTTTCGAAAGCGTCGCGATAGGCGTCCGTGCCGTTGACCGCCAGCGAGAACCACAGGGGCAGGCCCCGGGCCCGCCTCGTCAGGTGGTAGGCGTAGTCGCTGGGATTCCACTCTTCGGGGGCATCGCGGTGGAGTACGTCGAGGTAGGAGGCGTCCTGGGTGTGGACGGCCTTGGCCAGATTGGGCTCCCGGTAGACGAGGGCGGCGCAGTCGAAGGGGGCGAAGAGCCACTTGTGCGGATCTACCACGAAGGAGTCGGCCATCTCGATGCCGGCGAATCGATCCCGCACCGAGGGGGCGAAGAGGGCGGCGCAGCCGTAGGCCCCGTCGACATGGAACCACAGGGATCGTTGGCGGGCGACCTGGCCCACGCCGGCCAGGTCGTCGATGATCCCCGCGTTGGTGGTGCCGGCGGTGGCGACCACGGCGACGACATCGGCACCGCCGGCGTGGCCCTCGAGGGCGGACCGCAGACCCGCCCCCGTCAGTCGGTGGTCCTCGCAGGGGACCAGGAGCGCCCCGACCCCGAGCACCCGCAGGGCCTGGTCCACGGAGGGGTGCGCCTCCTCGCTCACTGCGATGAGGGGCCGGTGGGGGGCGCGGTCTCCCATGCGGTGGGTGGCGGTGTCCCGAGCCACCATCAGGGCCGAGAGGTTCCCCGCCGACCCTCCGGACACGAAGCACCCGCCGGCACCCCGGGGCAGCCCGGCCTGGTCGGCGAGAACGCCGAGGGCCTGATTCTCAGCTGCCACCGCGCCGGCCGCCTCCAACCACGAGGTCCCCTGCAGCGAGGAGCAGGCGACGACCATGTCGAAGAGGAGGGAGGCCTTGGTCGGGGCGGCAGGAATGAACGAAAGAAAGCGAGGGCTGTCACACGAGACCACGGCGGTGGCCAGCTCGCCGTCAAAGACGTCCATGACCTGACGGGCGTCGGTTCCCTCCGGGTTGATCAGTCCCTCGAGGCTCGCCGCCAATGATGAGGCCTGGGCTCCGCCGAAGTCGAGCGGGACCGGGTCGAGGGCCAGGCGCCACCGGCAGTAGTCCAGGATCATGGTGGTCAGCTCTTCGTCGTAGACGAACATGGGATTTCGCTCGGAGTCACTCTCCCGGGATTCCATGCTCAGCCGGTGGCCCTGTGGATGGAGACGGCGTAGGCCCCGCCTGCTGCGAAGGGTGCACGCGACCAGGTGGACCACCGGCCCGTGCACTCGAGGCCGACAAGCCGGCAGTGCTCGTCGTAGGTGGCGAGCGGGTACCGCTGGTCGAGTTGGAAGCCGGCGACGAGTGATCCGTCCGGGGCCAGATGCGATGCGCAACCCGCTACCAGGGCGGCGTGGGTGCCCAGGGGCGTGAAGATGGGCACATTTCCGGCCATCAGCACGACATCGAAGGATCGGCCGAGGTCGAACCCGGTGAGATCCCGGACCAGCCAGGTCAGTTCGGGCGCCAACCGGCGGGCGGTGGCGATCATCGACTCGTCCCGGTCGACTCCCACGACGCCGACGCCCCTCCGGGCCAGCTCCCTGGCCACCCGACCGGTCCCGCAACCGGCATCGAGGACCGAGGACGGGTGCAGCTGGGCGACGAAATCGGCTTCTCCGTGGACGTCCGCTCCATCTGCCGCAAGCGCATCGAACCGCTGTTGGTACGACTCTCCGTCCCACGTCACCGCTCGATCATGACCCATCCCGACCGTGCGGTGAGACGGTGCTCCACAGGGTCGGTTGCGAGCGAACGAGCGGCTCCAGCGGGTGATAACCCGGAAGGTCCGCCATCGGCGTGTCGAGATAGACCTTGGCCTCCGGAGGTTGGGCGAAGCGGCCGTGGCTCCACCGAATCTCGACATGGCCGGCCACCTTCTGGGACCTGCCGTCCCGTCTAGTCCGGTAGGTGCCCGTCCAATCGACTCGTGGCTGCCCGGCGACGGCGGGGGTCACGACGAACGCGTCCAGGATGAACTGGTCCCGCCAGTCCCACGGGTCTGCGATGCGAAAGCGAGCGGGCGCACCGGTGCGGCGATCGATCCCGAGGACGAAATAGGGGGCGTTGCCGATGCGCAACAGGCGCCACAGCATGGTCTCGGGGGCAACGCCCGACGACTCGAGCCGCTCTGACCACCGATGGGCCGAGGCGGCGCTCACCGCCCGGCACAGCCCGTCATAGGCCGATCGCGACGGGGCATCGGGATAGGCCCGCTTGGCCAGGGCCTTCTTCAGGGCGACGAGCTGGTCCCGGCTGCATCCCGACGGCGCCGGTGGAAACCCGGTCAGGCCGGTGGCCGAGACGCAGGCCCGGTACAGCGCCGTGAACTCGGCGGGCGCCACGGATTCGTACCAGTCGGTCCGATCCCAGTCCCCGGTGGTGGCAAGGAGCCCATCGAACAACCGGCCCGGCGAGGCGTTGGCCAGAATGTCCGACTGGTACTTGCAGCTGACCAGGTAGACGTGGTCGATGCGGAGGTCGACGGGCGCCACCTCGTCCCCGGGAGGCCGTCGCCCCCCCGTCCACTCGATGGTCAGGGGAGTTCTGCCGCGGAGCCCGTCCCGGGCGTCGAGCAGCGCCCGGCCGTTGGCGAACGAAATAGCCAACTCCGCGGCGAACCGCCCGGACCTGCTGATGGCTTCAAGGCGGTCCCAGGCGCCGTCTGCGATGCGCAGCTGATCCGGGCGGCGGGCCAGGGCAGACGCGAGGTCGGGGAACGGAAGGGCCCCGAGAGCCGTCCCGAGCTCGGTGGCCGTGGTCCGGTCATCGGGCACGTGGCCGGCCACCCACTCCGGTGGTCATCCCGGGGGCCGATCGCCCTTCCCGCCCGGGCGTACCCGTTCCCAGCACTCCGGGTGGCGACGTCCCGCCGTGTCGGAGCCCGGACGCCCTCTCCATCGGGACGGATGCCCTGCCATGGCCAGCGAGGCTAGTTGGTGGGGTCGCGATCCCCGGTGGATGGCGGGCCGCCCGGTCAGCCCCCGACCAGATGTTCGCTGGTGGACTCCCCGACCACGACGCAGCGGGAGTCGGACACGCAGCTGACCGCCGACAGGGGTTGGGCCGATCCGACCACCGCCGCGTTCTTCCAGGGATGATCGGTCGATCCGGTGAAGATCGCCACCCCGGCCTGGGTGGCGGTGGCCACTGAGCTCCCCACCGCAACGCAGGAGTCCAGGGCCGGACAGGACACGTCCGTGAGGGCAGCGGCGGTGGCGGCCACCGGTTGGCTCGTCCAGTGGGCGCCGCCATTGGTGGAGGTGAGGATGAGTCCGCGACCGGTCCGAGCACTGCCAGGGCTGCGGGCCGTGGTCCCGACCACCGTGCAGCGAGCTCCGGCCACTCCCACCCGGGCGCTGGTAGTGGTGGGGCCGGACCCGTTCGACGTCGTCGTGGATCCTGTCGTCGGGGCCGTCGTCGCCACCGGTGTGCTCGTCGGGGTCGTCGTCGGTGACGGGACAGGCAGGGCCCCACTGCCAGCGGCAGGCCCGCTCAGGCAGGACACACCGGTGAGGTATCCGAGGCCTGTCGGCATGGTGAGCGTGGTCCAGGTCCGACCCCCGTTGGTCGTCACGACGACAACACCGGCAACGTGATCCACATCGACCGAGGTGTGAGCGGTCACCCAACAGTGCTGGTCGTCCGAGCAGGAGATGTGGGTGGCTCCGGCCACGCCCGCGGGCAGGGCCCCAACTTGCGTCCATCCCGAGGCCGGCGACACCCAGACGAGGGCTACCGTGCCGACCGCTGCCGTTCCCACGGCCATGCACCGGCGGTCGGGGCGACAGGACACCGCAGTGACGTCGAGAATGCCGGGGGGCGTCGACGACAGTGTCCACGTGGCTCCGCCATTCGACGTGGTGATCATGGCCCCCTGCCCATTGGGCGCCGGGCCCGCCTGACCGACGGCCGCGCAGTGGCGTTGGTCGGAGCAGGAGATTCCGGACAGGTAGTCCACCGTGGCGGGGATGACCTGACCCTTCCACGTGGACCCACCGTCCGTGGTAGCGATCACCGCGGCACCGTTCGACGCACCGGCTCCCCCGACGGTGGAGCCGACGGCCCAGCACGAGCCGGCGGTGGGGCAGTCCAACGCGCTGAGGGCGTTGACTGGTGCCGGAAGTGCGACCGGGGTCAGGGCGCCGAACCAAGGCGAGCCGTTGGCGATGGGGGCCCCGGATGGCGGGCCGGATGGCGATGTGCTGGTACCGCAGGCTCCCGTGGCGGCAACCACCAATGCCAGCGAGGTCACGAGCCCGAGGCGATGAAGCATGGATCTGGACACGGTCTTCTGCGGCACCATGACCGATCCCCGATCAGATGGCAGCGGATGCGGCGCCGCTGAAGCGGTCGATCCGGTCCGACGGCGCGTGGAGACTCCGGGGACGGAACTCAGCGGACCTTGATGACGTCGGTGTCGGTCTCCCCGGCCGCAGCCACGGGTTGCGGGATCCACCCCCGACGGGTTGATCGCTGGACCGCTAGCGCTCGAACGCCCCGGGAGGGCGGTGTCTGGCCGTTCACGATGAACCCGCTCACTCCTTGTGGGTGCCCTCATCCGGCACTTCGCGACCGATCGTGCGATTGCGCCAGAGATCTTGCCACGCCGACACCGGTGGAAGTGGTGATGACGTCAAGGCACAGAGGAAGTCCGTCTACCGTAGGCCGGTGGTGTTGGTCCATCGGTTCCTCGTCAACTCAGACTCGCCGAACAACCAGTGGACACGGCAATGAACCTGGTCGATCTCATCGTGGTGGTGGTGGTGGCGTTGGCGGCGATCCAGGGCCTGCGGCTGGGTGCAATCGTCCAGGTGCTCTCCTTCGGGGGGTTCTGGATCGGGCTGTACCTCGGTGCCATGCTCGCCTCGGTCACCGTCAGACAGGTGCACGCCCAGTCGGCTCGGACCTCGGTGGCGTTGGTCACCATGCTGGGTGTCGCCATCCTGTGCGGCATCATCGGGCGCATCGCCGGCAATCTGGCCTTCCGGCGGGTGCACCGGGGGATCGCCGGCTCGGTGGACTCGGCCCTCGGCGTGGTGGTGGCGGTGGTCGCCTCGCTGCTGGCGGCCTGGCTGCTCGCCAACACCCTGGTGAACAGCTCCTCGCTGAGCCTCAACGCATCGATCGACCAGTCGAAGATCATCCGCTCCCTCGACTCCCTGCTTCCTGCCCCGCCCTCGGTGTTCTCGCGGGTCCAGGGCTTTCTCTCCGCCGAAGGGTTCCCACCGGTCTTTGCCCAGCTGGCGCCGGCGTCTGCCGGCCCGGTGTCGCTTCCCGGCGATGCCATCCTCCGACAGGCAGTGATCCGCGCCGGGGCGTCGACGGTCAAGATCGTGGGTGAGGGGTGCGGGCAGATCCAGGAGGGCTCGGGCTTCGTGGTCGGTCCTGGCCTGGTGGTCACCAACGCCCATGTGGTCGCCGGGATCGCCCATCCTGTGGTCCAGGACAGTTCCGGTCTTCCGCACCCGACGGTCGTCGTGCTGTTCGATCCTTCCTACGACCTGGCGATCATGCGGGTGAGCGGCCTCAACGAGCAGTCACTGCAACTCGATCCCGACCAGGTCTCGCGGGGGGTCGAGGCCGCAGTGCTCGGCTACCCGGGGGGCGGCCCGTTCACGGCGGCGCCGGCCGGCGTCATGGCGGTGTTCCAAGCCCAGGGTCGCGACATCTACGGCCAGGGTCTCACGGTGCGCAACGTGTACGAGGTGCAGGCGGTGGTCAGACCGGGCAACTCGGGCGGCCCCTTGGTGCAGCCCGACGGCGAGGTGATCGGCGTGGTCTTCTCACGCTCCACCACCAACGGGGACATCGGATACGCGCTCACCTCGCCGGGGGTGCTTTCCCGGGTGGTGCAGGCGGAGTCCGGTTCGGCGCCGATCGGCACCGGTGCCTGCGCCCCCGGCTGACCCTGAGGAACCCCGTCGGGACGTCACCCAGGACCCCACCGGGGGATGCCCCCGACTAGACATGGGAACATGACGCTTTGCATCGAGGACTACGGGATCATCGGCGATCTGCACACGGCAGCACTGGTGGGCCGGGACGGTTCGATCGACTGGTTGTGCCTGCCCCGCTTCGATTCGGCCGCTTGCTTTGCCAAGCTCTTGGGCAACGAGGACCATGGATCGTGGAAGCTGGCTCCCAAGGGCTCCCACCTCGCCACCCACCGCCACTACCGGGGCGACACCCTGGTGCTCGAGTCGGAGTTCGTCACTGACGAAGGCACCGTCCGCGTAGTGGACTGCATGCCTATCCGCCAGCAGCACCCCGAGGTGGTGCGCCTGGTCGAAGGTGTGCGGGGCAAGGTGACCATGACCATGGAACTGACCATCCGGTTCGGGTACGGCAAGATCGTCCCGTGGGTGCGCCGGATGGACGGCACCCTGCAGGCCATCGCCGGTCCCGACGGCCTTTCGCTCTGGACCCCCATCCAATGCACAGGTCGAGACTTGTCCACGGTCGGGGAATTCACGGTGACCGAAGGCCAGCGGGTCCCCTTCTCGCTCACCTGGTTCCCAGCCAGCGAAGAGCCTCCCCGTCCGGTCGATGCCGGATACGCGATCCAGGACACCGAGCTCTGGTGGACCGATTGGTCGTCGCAGTGCACCTATGTCGGCGATCATCGGGATGCCGTGATGCGCTCGCTCATCACGCTCAAAGCCCTCACCTACGAGCCGACGGGTGGCATCGTCGCCGCCGCCACCACCTCGCTGCCCGAGACGTTGGGAGGCGGCCGTAACTGGGACTATCGGTTCTGCTGGCTGCGCGACGCCACCCTGACCCTCGAGTCCCTGATGCGAGGAGGCTTCTATCAGGAGGCCATGGCGTGGCGAAACTGGCTCCTACGGGCTACGGCCGGTGATCCGGCCCAGCTGCAGATCATGTACGGGGCCGGCGGCGAGCGCCGGCTGGATGAGTGGGAGATCGACTGGCTCCCCGGCTACCAGGACTCCGCACCGGTGCGCATCGGCAATGCCGCAGCCGGCCAGTTCCAGCTGGACGTCTTCGGCGAGGTGATGTCAGCGCTGTACGAATCACTGCAGACCCACGAACGTGCCGAGGACCGAACGTGGGAGTTCCAACTGGCGCTCATGGACTTCCTGAAGGACGGCTGGCGCGAGCCGGACGACGGCATCTGGGAGGTCCGGGGCCCGCAGCGCCACTTCACCCACTCCAAGGTCATGGCCTGGGTGGCGATTGATCGCGCCATCAAGACCGCCGAGGAGTACGGCATGGACGGACCTGTCGACGAGTGGAAAGACATTCGCACGGAGATCCACGACCAGGTCTGCGACCAGGGCTTCAACGCCAGCAAGGGTTCGTTCACCCAGTACTACGGCTCCGACCAGCTCGACGCCAGCCTGCTGATGATTCCCCTGGTGGGCTTCCTCCCTGCACACGATCCACGGGTTCGGGGCACCATCGAGGCCGTGGAGCGCGAACTGGTGGAGGGCGGGTTCGTCCTCCGTTACCGGACGGCGGACACGGGTGACGTGGACGGCTTGACGGGACGTGAGGGGGCCTTCCTGGCCTGCTCGTTCTGGTTGGCCGACTGTCTCTCTCTGCTCGGTCGCGACCGCGACGCCCGTCAGCTCCTCGACCGGTTGTTGGGCCTGCGCAACGACCTGGGACTGCTCTCCGAGGAGTACGACCCGGTGGTCGGACGCCTGGTAGGCAATTTTCCGCAGGCCTTCTCGCATGTGTCGCTGGTCAATTCGGCCTCGAAGATCGCCGGGCACGAGAAGCCCTCCGCCAACCATGTGATGCTCGGCCTCGCCCGAAGGTCGTTGACCCGGAGCACGAGAACGGGCCGGACTCTCCAATCGGGTGGCTTCTCGGCCCGGGACGCGATCCACGCGGTGGTCCAGAACGTCGACCCCAGCTCTCCCGGCAGCGCGGCCCGTGCTCTCAAAGCCGCGGTCTCGGGTCCCGCCGGTGGAGCGGCCGACTCGAGGGCCACGTCCGCGTCGAAGGCCCCGGCGAGGCGTGCTCGCAATGCGATCGAACGCGCTCCGGCCACGGCGCCGGCCGATAAGAGGACGGCGACGGACAGCCGCGATCCGAAGGGGGCCACCAGGGCCAAGGCAGCTAGGACGGCCAAGGGGACCGGGACGGCAGCAAAAAGGGCCAAAGGTGCAAAGGCCGCCGCGAACAGGACGGCAATCGCAAAGCGGTCATCCAAGAGAGCGGGCGACGCCGAGACGATCAGGTCCACCGATTCGACTCGTGGCGATGGCACGGCCGCGGAGACGGCCCGGGGAGCGACCAAGAAGAACGCCAAGGCGACGGCCTTGGGAGCACGAGCCACTGGAGCACGAAAGAGCGCGACCAAACGGTCCTAGGACGTGGCCGTACGCGGACAAGTCGGACCGGAGGGAGACGTCGGCATGAACCGGACGCAGGACCAGCGGTCAGACGCCAGGCACCCAGCATGAGCCATGGACACTCGCATCCGTTCGATCCGGATGATCCCACTATCCCAGCCGTGGGGATCACCGTGGCCGACGGCGTCATCGAGCTCGACACGCTGCTTGGCGGATGGGAGCACGTCACCGCGGGCTATCTGATCGAGGGCGATGCCCCGGTGTTGGTGGAGACCGGGAGCCAGAGCTCTGTCCCCGCCCTGCTGGACTTGCTGGCCAGGGTCGGTCTGGGTGCCTCGGATCTGGCTGGAGTGGTGGTAACCCACATCCATCTCGATCATGCCGGTGGGGTCGGCGACGTTGCCCGAGCGTTTCCCGGGGCCACCATCTATGTCCACCCAAAGGGTGCACGCCATTTGGCGGACCCGACCAAACTCATCGATTCCGCGTCTCGAGTCTACGGCCCACTCCTCGACTCGCTCTATGGCCGGCTCGACCCCACCCCACCGGAGCGGATCCACTCGCTGGACGACTGTGAGACAATCCGAGTCAGTTCGACGCGCTCGTTGACAGCCGTGGACTCGCCGGGTCATGCCAAGCACCACCTGGGGCTGCACGACTCGCTGAGTGGCGTGCTGTTCGCCGGTGACGCCGTTGGTGTGAAGCTGCCCGATGGCGGGGTGCTCCGGCCCTCGACGCCACCGCCGGACTTCGATCTCGGGTCGGCCCTCCGTTCGCTGCAGCGCTTCGCCGAGCGGCGCCCGACCGGCCTGGCCCTGGCCCACTACGGGCTCCTGGCCGACCCGATGGGCGTTCTCGACGAGGCCGACGGGACCTTGCGGAGGTGGGCGGATGTGGCGGAGGCGGCATTCCAGAATGGAGAGGACATTGCCGCCGCGCTGTCCGCCGCATTCCAATCAGACCT
>DASZJN010000197.1:0-9834 GCA_035948045.1 Acidimicrobiales bacterium
GTGCGGGTCATCGTGTGCACCGATGGAGGCAAGGGCTCGACCGATCCGACGGTCGGCGGTCGCGGCCTGGCCCGCACAAGGGCGGCCGAGGCCGCCGAAGCCGGAGCTCTGGTGGGCGTGGCCGGTCAGGAGTTCCTCAACTACCCCGACGGGGAGCTGGTCGACCACCCCGACTTCCGTGAGGCGTTGGTGGCGGCCGTGCGGCGCCACCGACCCGAAGTGGTGCTCTGTCCTGATCCCACTGCCGTCTTCTTCGGACAGGACTACTTCAACCACCGCGACCATCGCGTCGTCGGCATGGCGACGCTCGACGCCGTTTCGCCGGCAGCCGCCCTGCCTCACTACTTCCCCGACGCCGGACCCGCGCACCACGTGTCGACCGTGCTCATGTCCGGCACCCTCGAACCGGACGTGTGGGTGGACATCTCCGCCACCGTGGACGTGAAGGGCGAGGCCGTCGGTTGCCATCGGAGCCAGTTTCCCGACGGCGTGGAGTGGGCGTGGACGGCGATGCGGCTCGGCGCCGAGGATGCCGGCAAGCAGGCCGGAGTCCCCTGGGCCGAGGGATTCCGGAGGCTGCGCCTCGGTGGTTGACGCTTCCGTCGGAAGGACCCACCACCCGCGGCCCGAACCTGAGCAAGGAGCGGGCCCCCTTGCAGAGCGAGTGATACTCCACGTCGACATGGACGCCTTCTTCGCTTCGGTCGAGGTCCTCGACGACCCTTCCCTGGCGGGGCAGCCGGTGGTGGTGGGCGGGTCGGGAGGCCGGGGCGTGGTGGCGGCGTGCACCTACGAGGCCCGCATGTTCGGCGTGCACTCGGCCATGCCGTCCTCGGTCGCCCGACGGCTGTGCCCCTCGGCGGTCTTCGTCGACGGCCGCTATCACCGGTACCTGGAAGTGAGCACGAAGCTGCGGGGCATCCTCGAGTCGGTGACCCCTCTGGTCGAGGGCATCTCCCTCGACGAGGCGTTCCTCGATGTCACGGGATCGCGCCAGTTGCTGGGCGACGGGCCGACGATTGCCGCCGACATCCGCCGTCGGGTGGACCAGGAGCTCCACCTGACGTGCTCGGTCGGGGTCGGCCGCAGCAAGTTGATGGCCAAGTTGGCATCGAAGGCGGCCAAGCCGGTGGCCACCCGGACCGAGATCCGGCAGGGTCGGGGAGTGGTCGTGGTGGCACCCGACCGGGAGCTCGAGTTCCTGCACCCCCTGCCGGTCCGGGCCCTGTGGGGAGTGGGTCCGGTCACCGGACGACGACTGGAGGACCTCGGGGTCAGGTGCGTCGGTGACATCGCCGCGCTCCCAGCCGGTTCCCTCGAGCGGTATCTGGGTTCGGCCCTGGGTGCCCACCTCACGGCCTTGTCTGTGGGCGAGGATCCTCGGCCGGTCGTCCCCGATCAAGCGGCAAAATCGATCGGTCACGAGGAGACGTTCGCCACGGACCTCTGGGACCGTGATGACCTGCACCGGCACCTCACCCGCATGGTGGATGCGTCGGCCACCAACCTCCGCCAGTCGCGGCTGGCCGCCAGGACCATCAGCGTCAAGATCCGGTTTGGCGACTTCACCATGGCCACCAGGTCCCATTCCATGGATTCGCCGATCGATGCGTCGCCGGCCATCGGCGCAGTGGCGGCGGCGCTCCTTGACTCCGTCGAACTCCGCCAAGGGGTTCGCTTGCTGGGCGTGAGCCTGTCCGGCTTCGGCGACCTGGACGCCGGCATGCAGCTGAGCCTCGACCTGGGCTCGGCGATGTCCGAGCGGGGAGGGGGAGAATCGGATCACCTGCCGTCATCGGGCGGATGGGCGCCGGTGGACGGGGGGGCCGCCGGTGCCCGGGACCCCGAGGCCGGCGACCGTCTGGCCCGCGCCCACAACCAGGCGGCGAGGATCCAACAGTCGTGGGGATCGGTGTCCGCGGCCATCGACGCCATCCGGGCCCGTTACGGGGGGTCATCGGTCGGTCCGGCGTCCCTGGTCGGACCCGAGGGCCTGCGGGTTCGGCGCCGGGGCGAGGCTCAGTGGGGACCGGGCGACGATCCGGGGCCCCCATCGAATGATGGACGGGCCTCCACCTTGTAATATGGTGGCGGTGTTTCGTCAACGGTGCAGTGGCCCGGCCCCGACCGAAGGGTCGGGAGCGCGATGCTTTCGAGTGGGGGTTGCGCGAGGATGAGGTGGGCGATCACCGCTGGGTACGAGAACGGGTGGAGGGGACGAGCCGTTGCCACTCTCTGAGCACGAACAACGCATACTGCACGAATTGGAGCAGTCCCTCTACCACGAGGATCCGGAGTTCGCGGAGCGGGTGCGGTCGGAGACCGTCTACCGCCATGCCGGTCGGTACTGCATCTGGTCTGCGTTGGTGTTCGTGGCCGCGCTGGTGTTCATGATCCTTACGTTCTCGCGATCGGTGGTCCTCGGATTCATCGGTGTCGTGATGATGTTCCTCTCCGGGGTGGTGTTTGCCAACAACGCCCGGAGGATGGGAAAGGCCGGCATCGACGACATCTCGCGTTCGCTGCACAGTCGCAACCTCAGCAATGCCGCCCACGATCCTCGCGACTGGATCCGCGGCCGCTTCCACCGCGACGACTGACCACCACCGGTGATCAGCGCCCTTTCGGAGGGCCCATCCAGCCGGGTGAGACCGTGAGCGGCCTGGGCCAGACCGGGCCCGTGGTGTTGGCCGTCGACGTCGGCGGAACCAAGATGGCGGCGGCGGCGGTGGATCCTGCCGGCGAGATCCTCGTCCAGGCCTCTGTCCCGACCCCGGCGTCAGGCGATGCCGATGCCATCTTCGGCGCCCTGGCAGCCGCCGTCGATCAGGTCAGGTCGGCCACCGTGGCGCGCCCGGTTGTGTGCGGTGTCGGCTGCGGGGGGCCGATGGAATCCGATGGCGAGACGGTCTCGCCGCTCAACATCGGTGGGTGGAGGCGCTTCCCGTTGCGGAGCCGGTTGGCCGCCCTGGTCGGGATGCCGGTCGTCGTCGACAACGACGCCAAGGCGCTCGCCCTCGGCGAAGGGTGGCTCGGGGCGGCCCGGGGTGTCGGCAATTACGTGGCCATGGTGGTGTCCACGGGAGTGGGCGGGGGCATCGTGCTCGATGGCCGGCTCCTCGACGGCACGAACGGAAACGCCGGGCACATCGGCCACGTGGTGGTCGAACCCGAAGGACGCCCGTGCGCGTGCGGTGGCCGCGGCTGCCTCGAGGCCGAGGCATCCGGGCTGTCGATCGAGTCGGCCACCGGGCGCCCCCCCTCGGAGGCTTCCGACGCCGTCCGCCACCGTACCGGAACACTGGTCGGTCGGGCCGTGGCCTCGGTGGCCAATCTCCTGGACGTCGAACTGGCCGTCGTGGCCGGATCGGTGGCCCTGGGTTTCGGGGCAGTGTTCTTCGACGCCGCCCAGCGAGAGATCGAGCTCCGGTCCCGACTCGACTTCTCGCGGTCGACCCGGATCATTCCAGCCGGGCTGGGCGCGGACGGCCCGCTGGTGGGGGCGGCCGCCCTGGGTCGTCGGGCCCTGGCCGAGGCCGGCGAGAGCCGACTCCCACGGTGACCCCGCCCGAGCCGGGTCGTTCCCTTCGATGGACCGTGTTCGGGATCGGGCGCGTCGTGGTCTTCCGCCCCGGTCTGTGGTGGGCCGCACTCGGAGCCCTGCGGCGGCTGGCCGCCCCCGGTTGGTGGAGGAGGCGGCCACACCTGCCGCTGCCCGACGACCGCCTCTGGGGGTTCCGCATGGTCACCGCCTACGGGAGTGCGGGGGCCATTCCTGAGCCGGAGGACGTCATTTCCTACCTGGAGTGGTGTCGGTCGACCAGGGTGCGCGGCCGGGTCCACTACCGGCGGACGGCCACCATGCCGTGGGCAAACCCCTCGGCGCAACCAGGTCGGGCTAAATTCCCAGGCTGATGGATCGACGGTCGAAACGAGCGGCAAAAGTGGCAGGGCTGGGCGGCTCGGACCGCAACGTCTCCGAGCCGGTCCGATCGCCGATGTCCCCGTCGCGCCGGGCGCTGGTACTCAACGCCACCTTCGAGCCACTGGGCATCGTGTCCTCACGGCGGGCCGTGCTGCTGGTGCTCGACACCAAGGCCGAACTTGTCCACACGACGGAGCGGGTGTTCCGGGCCGAGCGCATCGCGGTGCCCGAGCCCTCGGTGGTGCGGCTGGTGCGCTACATCCAGATACCCCGTCACTACCGGGTGGCGGTCAATCGGCGAACCGTCTTCGCCCGCGATGGGTCACGTTGCCAGTACTGCGGCTCGGCCGCGGAGAACCTCGACCACGTCATCCCGCGGAGCAAGGGTGGCCCCCATACATGGGAGAACGTGGTGGCGGCCTGCCGACGGTGCAATACGCGCAAGGAGGACCGACTTCCCCACGAAGTCGGAATGGTGCTCCGCGCCACGCCGGCGGCGCCCCGCCACCGGGTCCAGCTCCTGGCCCTGTGCGGGGGAGGCAGCGAGGACTGGAGCACGTACTTGAGCCCCACCGCCAACCGTCGTGAGCAGCTGACCGCCTGAGCCCTCTCGGCGCCGGGGACGGGCCACGGGGGGCATGGCAGAGTGACCGGGTGCCGGGTGACTGGGTGGTCGAGGATCGGGTCGGCGACGCAGCGTCGCTCCACGCCACCTGGCCCAGTGCGGAGGCCCATCCCGAGCGCCGGGCCGTTGCCCGGTGCCGGGTCACGAGCGCAGCCCTGGTGCTCGGGTCCGCCCAGCCGGCGGCGATCGTCGACCCCGCCCGTGCCGGGGCAGCCGGCATCGACATCGCCAGGAGGAGATCGGGCGGGGGAGCCGTGCTGGTGACCCCCGACGAGCCGGTGTGGATCGATATCTGGTTGCCGACGGGTGACCCGCTGTGGCGCAACGACGTCAGCCGGGCCTTCGACTGGCTCGGGGATGCCTGGGTGGACGCCCTGCGTCGTCTGGGCATCGCGGGCGTGGCCGCCCGTCGCCGGGGCTTCCTGTCCTGTACCCAATGGTCCTCGCTGGTGTGCTTCGGCGGCGTCGGGACCGGTGAGGTCACAACCGACGACGGCCGCAAGATGGTCGGACTGGCTCAGCGCCGGAACCGCCACGGGTGCTGGTTCCATTGCGCGTGCGTGCTGCGGTGGGATGCCGGCCCCCTGGTAGACATCCTCGCCCTGTCGTCATCCCAGCGTCGGACGGCGGCGGCCGACTTGGGTGGTGCGGTGGTCGGTGCGGCCGAACTGGCGGGCGACCACGGCGGCAGACCGGTGGACGGACCCGCTGTCGCCGCCTCGCTGATCCGCGCCTTGCCCGGGCCGGCCAGCCTGTAGCGCACCGACGGTTCCGCCCGCCCGGGACCGTCGGACCGGTCCGCCCCTTGGCGTGGGCGCGGGATCCCGGGCCGCCCCACCGGGGGAGCGCCCACCCGCACCCATCCTGCTCGACACCCACCGACCGATCCGCCGACGGGCGCGCTCCTGCGCCAAACCGCGTTTGAATCTGGGGCTTTTTGGGCCCAAGTGGTTGACCGGTGGGGGGTCGGGGCGTAAAGTGGCGCAAAGTGGTGTGAAAGGGAGGAACCTGACGATCGGGTTCCGGGCACTGCGGGGAGCATTGTGGGAGCAATCACCAGTGGCACGGTTCTTCGGCAGGTACGAGCACTCGCTCGACGACAAGGGAAGAGTGATTCTCCCGTCGAAGTTCCGCGGCCCCTTCGAGCACGGCGGCTATCTGACCGAGTACCAGGACGGGTGCTTGTCGCTGTGGACGCCGGACCAGTTCGAGCAGCAGATGGAGACCATGCTGGAACGCGCTTCGACCGGGCGGAACGATCGGAACCTGGTGCGATTGTGGGCATCGACGTCGCACGAGCTGGAGATCGACCGACAGGGGAGGATGGCCATTCCGGGACGGCTCCGGGAATACGCCGGCCTGGTGACGGACGTGCTGGTCCTCGGGGCCATCGATCGGGTCGAGCTCTGGAATCGGGAGGCATGGGATCAGAAGGTGCTGCCCGAGGAGCAACGACTCACCCAGGGCGACGACGGCTGAGTGAGGCAGTGCGCCTTCACATCGTGCGTCGCGGGCTCCAAGATGGATCTGACGCCGGGGAGGCCGCCGCCATCCCGGATCGGATCAGCCCCGACCACCCGAGCGTCGATTGCATCACCGACGACCACCTCCTCCACAACCACCCACTCAGCGGCACCAACGGACCTGGTGCCTCGGATGAAGGGAGCACGATCCGCCGAATCACCACGTCGGCCTCGGCCATCCAGACGCCGTCACCCACCCGGGTCCCGGTCGGATGGCTCCGGC
Organism: Acidimicrobiales bacterium; assembly: GCA_035948045.1. Classification (GTDB taxonomy): domain Bacteria; phylum Actinomycetota; class Acidimicrobiia; order Acidimicrobiales; family RAAP-2; genus Bog-756. The sequence goes on from DASZJN010000197.1 coordinate 6,297, forward strand.
CAACGCCCTATCAAGCGGGCCTGGCGGCAGTCTCCCGCCATGAAGTGCATATCGAACGCGTCTGGCCCATGCGCAGTCCCTCGATCGGATCGCTGGAAGAATCCTCCTCCGCCTACTTCCAGAGTGAGCGTCGCGGCACTCCACCCGCAGACATCGTGCCGGTCGAGGGACTGCGGATGAACCAGACATTTCCCCATGAGCCCGTGATGACCGCCGAGGTCGTCGAGTTGTTCGCGCCGGTCCCGGAGGGCTTGATCGTCGACACCACCCTGGGAGGGGGCGGCCACGCGGCGGCCATCCTCGGTGCCCGCCCGGGGATCAGCGTCCTCGGGATCGACCGTGACCCGCTGGCGGTGGCGGCCGCCACCGACGTACTTGCCCCCTTCGGCAGTCGCGCCATCATCCGCCGGTCGCGCTTCGACGCGGTGGCGGACGTGGTCGCCGCCGTTCGAGCGGAGCTCGGAGTCACGCCGGACGAGGGCGGGCTGAGCGGAGTGCTCTTCGACCTCGGGGTCAGCTCGCCCCAGCTCGACGTGGCCGAGAGGGGGTTCTCCTATCGACGCAACGCGCCGCTCGACATGAGGATGGATCCCACCTCAGGGCGCACGGCCGCCGACGTGGTCAACGGCTACAGCGAAGCGGCCCTGGTCGAGCTGTTCGTAGACAACGGGGAGGGACGCTTTGCCGGCCGCATCGCCCGGGCCATCATCGCGGCGCGACCCCTGGCCACCACCGGGCAGCTGGCCGATGTGGTCAGGGCGGCCATTCCCGCCGCCACCCGTCGCAGTGGCGGACATCCGGCGCGTCGGGTGTTCCAGGCCGTCCGGATCGCCGTCAACGACGAACTGGATCAGTTGGGGCCGGCTCTCGATGCCGCCCTCGACCTGCTGGCACCCGGGGGACGATGCCTGGTCATCGCCTACCACTCCGGGGAGGACCGCCTGGTGAAGTCCACGTTCCACCGAGCCGCCACCGACAACTGCCAGTGCCCGCCCGGGCTGCCATGTGTGTGCGGCGCGGATCCGCAGTTCCGCCTGGTGGTGCGCGGAGCGCGCCGCCCCTCCGAGGACGAGGTCGGGCGGAATCGGCGAGCCGAGTCGGCCCGTCTCCGGGTCATCGAGCGGATTCCCACCTCGGCCCTGCGGACGACCACCGGCGAGGTGGCCTGATGGTGCCGCCGTCGGTGACGGGCTCCACCCGCGGATCGACGGCCCGGGCCGTACCTCGCCCACTCCCGTCGGGACCCCGCCGCCCTCCGCTCCGGGTCTTCGAGCCGGCTCCTCGGCGTAGGACCGCAGGCCGCGGCGTCCGCAGGTCGACCGTGTGGGTGTCCGGCGTGCTCGTCGTGGGCAGCCTCCTGGCCGTCGTGGTCGGCGATGCCCTGGTGACCGAGGGCCAGGTCCGACTCTCGACCACCCAACGTGAGGTTGCCGCCGCCACCGCCTCCCAGAAGGCCCTGCAGGTGGCGGTGGCCCAGAAAGCGGCGCCGCCGGTCGTGGTCGAGCAGGCCAAGAGCCAGGGAATGGTGGCGCCGAGCCAGGTGGTCTACCTGCCCCGGGTGAGCCTCAGGGTGCCCCTTCCCATCCCCCAGGTCACCCCTGCCCCGGTCGTGCCCGCAGCTGCGGCCAAGCAGCCATCCCCCGCCGGGGCTGGTGCTGCGGCGACAACCCCGGCTTCGACTGCTCCGGCCGGGCGGTGAGCCCGGCCATCCTGCTGGGCCGGCGCTCGCGCGCCATGCGGCTGGTGCTCGTCATCGTCTTTGCGGCCCTGGTCGTCCAGCTGATCAATGTCCAGGAGGTCTCCCACAAGCACTACGCGTCGCTCTCGGCCTCGGAGTTGATCCAGACCGTCTCGGTCCCCGCCATCCGAGGCGGCATCTACGACCGCAACGGCGAGGTCCTGGCGGAGTCGGTCACCAAGCAGAGCGTGGTGGCCGATCCCATGCTGATCACCCAACCGGCCGCCCTGGCCAACGCGCTGGCTCCGGTGCTCGGGGTCTCGACGGCCACGCTCCGGTCCCAACTCACCCAGCCCTCGGGCTTCGTCTACCTGGCCCGTCGGGTGCCGGACGCCGTGGCCTCCAGGGTGACGGCCCTCCACCTCACCGGCATCAACCTGGTGCCGGAGCCCCAACGGGTGGTGCCGGACGGACAGTTGGCCGGACCGGTGGTGGGCACCGTGGCCTGGGACGGAAGCGGGTCGTCGGGCCTCGAGTACCAGTACGAGTCGCTCCTGGCCGGCAAGGCCGGGACGAAGAGCCTGTTCCAGGCGCCAGACGGCGTCGCCCTCCCGGGGAGCACGGCCGCTTCGGTGGCGGCGCGACCGGGGACCGGGGTCGAGCTGACGCTCGATGAGTCGGTTCAATACGTGGCCGAGCAGGCGCTCGCCGCCGAAATCGCCGCGTCACACGCCTACAGCGGCACCGCGGTGGTCATGGACGTGCGGACGGGCGACATCCTGGCCATGGCCGACCTTCAAGCCACCACCGGCTCCGCCACCACCGGTCCCGCCACCACTCCAGGTGCGGCGGCCACCACGGTGGCGGCCACCGCCGGCCCCTCTACTCCCTCCACCTCGGGCGCCGCCCTGGTCTCCCGGGCCGACACCCTTCCCGCCGGCGTGAAGGAGGCTCCCTCCAACACCGCGGTGACCCAGGTCTACGAACCCGGCTCCGTGTTCAAGCTGGTCACCTTCTCGGCCGCCCTGGCCGCCGGGGTGACGACCCCCAGCCAGGTGCTGCAGGTGCCGGCCGCCCTGCCCATGGGGACGTACACGTTCCACGATGCCGAGCAGCACGGCACCGAGCGCCTCACCGCCGGTGACGTGCTGGCCCAGTCGTCCAACATCGGCACCATCGAGGTGGCACAAGCGCTGGGCAAGGACCGGCTCCTGGCCCAGATCGGCAATCTGGGCTTCGGCAAGCCCACCGGGCTGGCCTTTCCGGGTGAGTCCCAGGGGTTGGTGCCGGGACCGTCCGCCTGGACCGGGACCTCGATCGGGTCGACACCCATCGGCCAGGATGACGCCGTGACCGCCCAGCAGATCCTCGATGCCTACAACTCGGTGGCCAATGGGGGGGTGTTCGTGGCTCCGCGCCTGGTTCGTGCCACCGTCAGCTCGTCGGGCGGGGTGGCGGCGGCACCGGCGTCCCCGGCCCATCGGGTCATCGACCAGGCGACCAACGCCAAGCTGGTGTCGATGCTCGAGGGCGTGGTGGCCGCAGGGACCGGCACCAGCGCCGCCATCGACGGCTACACCGTGGCCGGCAAGACGGGCACGGCACAGATCCCCGATCCCAACCACCTGGGCTACATTCCCGGCGCCTATGTCGGTTCGTTCGCAGGATTCGCCCCGGCCCAGAACCCCGTGCTCTCGGCCGTGGTGGTCCTCGACCACCCCACGCCCATCTACGGTGGGGCGGTGGCTGCGCCGGTGTTCTCCACGATCATGGCCTACGCTCTGCACCACTACGGCATCCCCACGACCGCCGCAGCCACGGCGCTGGCCTCGAACGCGGCCATCGGCGCCACGGGCACGG
>DASZJN010000198.1:0-3594 GCA_035948045.1 Acidimicrobiales bacterium
ACGCCCTGCAGCGCGTGTTCGAGGTGAACGTCTTCGCCCCTTTGGCCCTTGTCCAGGCGGCCCTGCCCCTGTTGCGCCGTGCCGGTGGCACCGTCGTCTCCATCTCATCCGACGCCGCCGTCGAGGCCTACGAGGGTTGGGGAGGCTACGGGTCCTCCAAGGCGGCGCTCGACCAGCTGCACCGCGTGCTGGCCGCCGAGCAGCCGGAGTTGCACGTCTACCAGTTCGACCCTGGCGACATGCGGACGGAGATGCACCAGGCCGCTTTCCCCGGCGAGGACATCTCGGACCGGCCCGAGCCCGAGTCGGCCGTGCCGCCGCTGCGGCAGCTGCTCGACTCAGGCGCCCCGAGTGGGCGGTACCGCGCCGAGGAGTGGGTGCGGTCATGAGCGCACTCGCCGATCCGAAGGAACGGTTCACCTACGACCTGCCGTCCGCGCTCGAGGCCTCGGAGCCGCCCGAGGCGAGGGGCCTCACGCGCGACGCCGTGCGCATGCTGGTCACCACCACGAGGGACAGCTCGCAGGTTCGGAGCACCTTCAGCATGCTCCCCCGGTTCGTGGTGCCGGGTGACCTGGTGGTGGTGAACACGTCCGGCACCATTCCGGCCGCCATCGACGCCACCGCTGAGGACGGGACCGCGCTCGTCATCCATCTGTCCACCCGACTGGACGGGGCGAGGTGGGTGGTGGAGCCACGGCGACCGGCCGGCCGGGCCACGGAGCGGTGGCACGGCCCACCCCCGTCAGGGCGCCTCGGTCTGGCCGGCGGAGCCTCCCTCACGCTCGACGAGCCCTACGGCACCGCCGGGAGGCTGTGGGTGGCGACGCTCCACCTCGGTCAGCGCACGCTCAGCTGGCTGGCCGTCCACGGTCGGCCCATTCGCTACGGCTACGTCGATCGGCCGTGGCCGATCGAGATGTACCAGAACGTCTACGCCACCGAGCCCGGCAGCGCGGAGATGCCGAGCGCAGGTCGGCCGTTCACACCGGAGGTGGTCACCCGTCTGGTGGCCAAGGGCGTCGGGGTGACCCCGATCGTCCTGCACACGGGGGTCGCCTCCCTCGAGGCAGACGAGCTCCCCTACCCCGAGCGCGTGCGGGTCCCGGAGTCGACCGCCGAGCGGGTGAATACGGCGAGGCGCGGGGGCCATCGGGTCATCGCCGTGGGGACGACCGTGGTGCGGGCCCTCGAGACTTCAGTCGGCACCGACGGGCTTGCGCACCCCTATGACGGCTGGACGGACCTGGTCGTGTCGCCGGAGCGGGGGGTGGAGATCACCGATGGGCTGCTCACCGGATGGCACGAGCCCGCCTCGTCCCACCTGTTGATGCTGGAGGCCTTCACCGGACGGGACCTCCTCCGTGACGCTTACCGGGTGGGTCTGGCCGAGGGCTACCGCTGGCACGAATTCGGAGACGTCCACCTGGTCCTGCCCTGAGGGGAGCGGCGATCGGCCCCGAACTCCCCCTCATCGACCGGTCCGGTGCTCTGGAGCCACCAGCGCAGGTACGTTGGCCCTGATCAGATGGCGCCCCGGGCTGCCACCACCGACAGGAGACCATCAGATGACCGCTCGGGTGGCGTTCCTCCAGCACAGCGCCTCCGACCTGCCCGGAGTGCTCGGGAAGCGCGCCCTGCAGCTGGGTTTGGCCACCAGGACCTACCGGGCCGACCACGGACCCCCCGGGCTGCCCCCGCCCGATTCGTTCGATCTGTTGGTGGTCATGGGCTCGGTCGAGTCCGCCACCAACCACGCCCTCGCGTGGATCGGGCCCGAGCGACAACTGGTCGCCGAGGCCGCCGCCGCCGGCATCCCGGTACTCGGCGTCTGCTTCGGGGGCCAACTGCTGGCGCAGGTCCTCGGGGGTGAGGTGGGCCGGGCCATCCGACCCGAGATCGGGTGGCTCGAGGTCGAGACCAACGACGAGGCCCGGGTGCCTTCCGGGCCCTGGTTCGTGTGGCACGAGGACGCGTTCACCACTCCTCCGGGCGCCGACCTGGTGGCAAGCACCGACGTCTCCGGTCAGGCGTACGTCCTCGGGATCCACACCGGGGTGCAGTTCCATCCCGAGGTCACCCGTGGGATCGTGCGCCACTGGGTGAACGAGGCCCGCGCCGAGGACCGGATTCGCCCGTCCGAAGCGGAGGACCTGCTCGCAGGGTTCGACGCCGGAGGGCACGGGCCGGACGACCAGGCCCGCCGGCTGTTCGACGGCTATCTGGAGCGGGCCGGACTGCCGATCTGACACCGGGCGGCACGGCTCCCAGAAAGAGCCGGCCTGACCCCGCGGCCGGGGTTCGCCGGTCCTGCCGCCGGGGTTCGCGGTCCCGCCACCAGGGCTATAAGGCCGAATGGCCGTCGCGGCCCGGGGATCCTGAGGAAATTTGTCCGGGGCTGCGGTTGCGCACCGGCCGTACACGTGGTTTGCTATTAGCACTCGACAGTGCAGAGTGCTAACGACACGGAGGAACACCAGATGGCCAAGTTGATCACGTTCGACGAGGAGGCCCGCCGGTCCCTTGAGAGCGGTATGAACAAGCTCGCCGACGCCGTACGCGTCACCCTCGGACCCAAAGGCCGCAACGTCGTATTGGACAAGAAGTGGGGGGCGCCCACCATCACCAACGACGGCGTCTCCATTGCCAAGGACATCGAGCTCGAGGACCCGTTCGAGCGGATCGGCGCCGAGCTCGTCAAGGAGGTCGCCAAGAAGACCGACGATGTGGCCGGCGACGGCACCACCACGGCCACCGTCCTGGCCTGGGCCATGGTCCACGAGGGCCTGCGCAACGTGGCCGCCGGGGCCAACCCCATGTCACTCAAGAAGGGCATCGAGGCCGGCGTCGAATCGGCCGTCACCTCCCTGCGGGGCATCGCCAGGGACACCGACTCCAAGGGCCAGATCGCCCAGGTGGCGTCCATCTCCGCCGCTGACCCGGAGATCGGGGAGATGATCTCCGAGGCCATCGACAAGGTGGGCAAGGACGGCGTCATCACCGTCGAGGAGTCCCAGACCTTCGGCATGGACATGGACCTGGTTGAGGGCATGCGCTTCGACAAGGGCTACATCTCCCCCTACTTCGTCACCGACCCCGAGCGGATGGAGGCCGTCCTCGAGGACACCTACGTCCTACTGGTCGGGTCGAAGATCACCGCCGTGCGGGACCTGCTCCCCCTGCTGGAGAAGATCATGCAGTCGGGCAAGCCACTCGTCATCGTGGCCGAGGACCTCGAGGGCGAGGCGTTGGCCACCCTGGTCGTGAACAAGATCCGGGGGACGTTCAAGAGCGTGTCGGTGAAGGCCCCCGGGTTCGGCGAGCGCCGCAAGGCCATGCTCCAGGACATCGCCATCCTCACCGGCGGCCAGGTCGTGACCGAGGAAGTCGGTCTCAAGCTCGAGAACGTGGGCCTCGACCTGCTCGGCACCGCCCGCAAGGTCGTGGTGACCAAGGCCGAGACCACCATCGTCGAAGGTGGCGGTTCTGACGAGGAGATCAAGGGCCGGATCAACCAGATCAAGGCCGAGATCGAAAACACCGACTCCGACTACGACCGCGAGAAGCTGCAGGAGCGCCTGGCCAAGCTGTCCG
>DASZJN010000199.1:0-8440 GCA_035948045.1 Acidimicrobiales bacterium
GAGCATTTCTTCGGCCCAGACCCGCGCCTGCGGGCGCTCGTCGAGCACCTCTCCGACGACGACCTCCGGAACCTGCCCCGAGGTGGCCACGACTACCGCAAGCTCTACGCCGCCTACAAGGCCGCGGTCGAGACGACCGGGCAGCCCACCGTCATCCTCGCCAAGACCATCAAGGGCTGGACCCTCGGGCCTGAGATCGAAGCCCGCAATGCCACCCACCAGATCAAGAAGATGACCAAGGCGCAGCTGCTCACCCTGCGCGACCGGCTGTTCCTCCACGACGAGATACCCGAACGCGATCTGGACGCCGACCTGCCGCCCTACTATCGCCCGGCACCGGACTCACCGGCCGCCAACTACCTGGCCGAAGGCCGCCGGTCCCTCGGGGGACCGCTGCCCAGTCGGGTGGTCCGGACCCGGCCTCTTCCCGCTCCCGCCGAGGCCACCTTCGCCGACCTGCTGGCCGGGTCGGGCCGGCAGCCGGTGTCCACCACCATGGCCTTCGCCCGGCTGCTCCGGTCCCTGGTGCGGGATCCGTCCATCGGCGAGCGGATCGTCCCCATCGTGTCCGATGAGGCCCGCACCTTCGGCCTCGAGTCGCTCATCAGCGAGGTGCAGATCTACGCCCCGGACGGCCAGCGCTACACGCCCGTCGATGCCGGACTGGCCCTCCACTACGCCGAGAGCGCTTCGGGCCAGGTCCTCCAAGAGGGCATCACCGAGGCTGGCGCGGTGGCGTCGTTCACCGCGGCGGCGACCGCCTATGCCACCTGGGGCGAGCCGGTGATCCCCTTCTACCTCTTCTATTCGATGTTCGGCTTCCAGCGAGTGGGCGACCTGCTGTGGGCCCTCGGGGACTGCCGGGGCCGTGGGTTCCTGCTCGGTTGCACGGCCGGCCGGACGACGCTCAACGGCGAGGGCCTCCAGCACCAGGACGGGCACTCCCTGTTGCTGGCGTCGGCGGTGCCGAGCGTCGCCGCCTACGACCCCGCCTTCTCCTACGAGGTGGCGACCATCGTGGAGGACGGCATCCGGCGCATGACCGGACCCGAGCCCGAGGATCGGATCTGGTATCTCACCCTCTACAACGAGAACTACCCCATGCCCGCCCTTCCGGTGGATCCGGCCGACGCCGACCGCGTCCGCCACGGGGCGGTCAAGGGCATGTATCGCTTCGAGGCCGGGGATGAGCTGGGGGACGGTGCAGGGGCTGGTGCTGAGGAGATCCACGGTGCCGGGACGCCGGTTGGAGCGAGGGTAGGAGCAACACTGATGTTCTCCGGCTCCGCCTGGCAGGCGGCGATGGAGGCCCGTCGACTCCTCGCCGAGGACTGGGGCGTGGAGGCCGACGTGTGGTCGGTCACCTCCTACAAGTCATTGCGGGAGGACGCCATCTCCGTCGAGCGCTGGAATCGCCTGCATCCCGGCGAGACCGAGCGAGTCCCCTACGTCACCGAGTGCCTGGCCCGGTCGAAGGGGCCGATCGTGGCAGTCACCGATTTCATGCGGTCGGTTCCCGATCAGGTCTCGCGCTGGACGCCCCGCGCCTTCACCTCCCTGGGCACGGACGGCTTCGGTCGCTCCGACACCCGGGAGGTGCTGCGACGGTTCTTCGAGGTGGACGCCGCCCACATCGTGGTGGCCGTGCTGCACAGTCTGGTGGCCGAGGGCGCTCTCCCCGAGCGTTCGGTCGCCGAGGCCATCGGCCGCTACGGCATCGACACCGGGTCCCCTGACCCATGGGACTCCTGAACAGCGTCGGACGCCCCGCCTGGGATACCGGCCCGGCACCACTCCTACACTGGCGGGATGACACTGTTTCTCGCCGGTGAACCGGACGCCGACTCCCTCCTCTCGAAGGACCCGCTGGCCCTCCTCATCGGGATGGTCCTCGATCAGCAGGTCCCGTTGGAGAAGGCCTTCAAGTCGCCCTTCGATCTCCAGGAGCGGCTGGGAGGCACGCTCGACGTGGCCTCACTGGCCGCCATGGACCCCGACGAGCTGGCGGCGATCTTCTCCGAGCGGCCGGCCCTCCACCGATTCCCGAAATCGATGGCCGGTCGGGTTCAGGAATTATGCGCCCTCATCGTCGACTCCTACGGCGGCGACGCCGCCGCCATCTGGAATACGGCGGCTGACGGTAAGGAGTTGCTGGCCAATGTGAAGGCCCTTCCCGGTTTCGGCGAGCAGAAAGCTCGCATCTTCGTGGCCCTGCTCGGAAAGCAACTCGGGGTCCGACCGCCGGGTTGGGAGAAGGCAGCCGGCCAGTTCGGCGAGGTCGGATCGTTCCGCTCGGTGGCCGACATCCATTCGCCCGAGACGCTGGCCAAGGTGCGCCAGTTCAAGCAGAAGATGAAGGCTCAAGCCAAGGCCAAAGGTGCCTCCGGTCCCGCCAAGCCCAAGGCCAAGGCCAAGGCAGCCACCAAACGTTGAGCGGTGCGGTAATTCGGTCCGACCGCTGGGGCCTGGGCCAGCGCCGACTGTATCTGTGCACACCGGACCGACCTGACCTCGAGTACTTCGTCGAAGCGTGCATCGAGGGCGGCGTTGACGTCGTCCAGCTGCGGGAGAAACACCTGTCCGACGACCGCCTGGCCACCAGAGCCGCGTTGGTCCAGAGGGTCTGTGGCCATCACGGCGTGCCCTTCATCCTCAACGACAATCCCGACCTGGCCGCCGCCATCGGTGCCGACGGCGTCCATATCGGCCAGGACGACGTGCCTCCGCCGACCGCCCGCCAGGTGATGGGGGACCAGGCCATCATCGGGCTTTCGACACACACCCCCGCCGATTTGGACGCGGCCATCGGGGCAGCACCTCCGGACACCGAGCCGATCGACGCGGAAGCCGGGTGGCGAGGGGCTCCCGTCGACTACATCTCCGCCGGGCCGGTCGTGGCCACGCCGACCAAGCCCGGTCGACCGGGGACCGGACTGGGCTACATCAGCGAGGCGGTGAAGCGGGCACCCATGTCGGTGTGGGTCACGGGTGGCGCCGACCCGGTCACGGTGGTCGACATGATCGGGGCTGGAGCCAGCCACGTTGTGGCCGTGCGATGGCTCACCGAGGCTGCCGACCCGCGGGCCAACGCCCGGTCACTGCGCCGCTCGATCGACGAGACCCTCGACCGAGACGGTGGCTGAGCCGGTCGCGGCTAGCCGGCGCTGCTGGGGGCGGTGCCGGCCACGCGGGCCCCGGCCGGCAATGCCACGGGCGGCGATGACCCGACCTGGGAGATGTCCAGCTGCACGGATGCGTTGGCCACGGTCAGGATGAACTGGGAGACGTACTGGCCGGAGACGGTGTACTTGAACGACCCGGTCTGTCCGGACTTGGTCAATGTGAACGTGTAGACGTTCCCAGAGCTCGTGACCTTCGTGCTCTGCCAGACGTAGGGAAGGTACGTATGGACGCGATCGAGGCTCGTGGCCCCCTGGCCCGGAGCGAGGCTCTGCTTGTAGAAGGTGAGGTGAGTCGTCGGGGCGGTGGTGCTCACCGTGAGGCTCTGGTAGAGCACGGATCCGATGACCACCACGTAGGTGCGCTTGTTCCCGCTCTGGATGTAGCCACCCAGGCGGTCGGGGGCCTGGTAGACGAGATTCTCGGTCTGATTCCCTTGGAGGGTCTTCTCGACGACGACCTCGGTGTAGTTGCGCGCGGTGAGGGTGTTGGTAACGGCTCCCGAGCATTCGAGACCAGATTGGCCCTTTGCGCAGCTGTAGAGCGGGGCGTTCTGCTGCGCAACGCCGAGCACAGCTGCCCCCGCGGCCACCACCGTGAGCAGCCCCAAGAGCAGCCAGCCGGTCATCGATCTCGAGTCACTCATTGCGGGAACGCTACGCCAGTTCGTCGCCCACGGAGGTTCACCGAGGCGCCGTCGCCGACGCCTGGGTGACCGTCCATCGGGTTCTGCATGCCGATAGTGCTCAGATGCCGATGCGCTGGGCCAACAGCTCCCGGTGGTAGGACGGATCGCCCAGCATCAGTTCCGAGGACTTGGCCCGCTTGAAGTACAGATGGGCCGGGTGCTCCCAGGTGAAACCGATGCCCCCGTGGATCTGGATGGTCTCGGCGGCGGCGTGGAAGTACGCCTCTGAGCAGTACGACTTGGCCAGGCTGGCCACGACCGGCAATTCGTCGGAGTCCTCTGCGGCCGCCCAGCCGGCGTAGTACGCCGCGGATTTGGCCGACTCCACCTCGAGCAGCATGTCCGCGCACTTGTGCTTGATGGCCTGGAAGCTCCCGATCGGCCTTCCGAACTGGATGCGGGTCTTGGCGTACTCCACGGAGCTGTCGAGGCAGCGTTGCGCCCCGCCCACCTGTTCGGCCGCCAGGGCCACCGCAGCCAGGTCCAGCGTCTTGCTCAGCCCCGGCTCGGCCCCGCCGTCGGTCCCGATCAACCAGGCCGATGTGTCGGCGAACTCCAGTCGGGCCTGCTTGCGAGTCTGGTCCATGGTGGCCAGGGGGGTGCGGGTCAGGCCGTCAGCGTCGCCCTTCACCCCGAACAGCGACAGGCCCGCAGGTGTGCGCCCGACCACCAGGATCAACCCGGCCACGTGGCCGTCCAGGACGAACGACTTGTGGCCGTTGAGCACCCACCCCCCGCCGGACTTGGTCGCCGCCAGGGTGATCCCGTCGGCGTCCCAGCGCCCAGAGTCCTCGGTGAACGCCAGGGTGCCGATGGTCTCGCCGGAAGCGATCCCTGGCAGCAGATACTCCTGGGCACTCTGGTCACCCGAGGTCAGAATGGAATTGGTGGCCAGGGCCACCGTGGAGAAGAACGGTGCACACAGGAGGCTGGCCCCCATCTCCTCCAGCACCACGATCAGTTCCACGTAGGTGAACCCTGATCCGCCGAACTGCTCGGGAATGGTCAGGGACTGCAACCCGAGCTGCTCGGCCATCAGGGACCAGACCGCGGGGTCATAGCCCTCCGTCGTCTCCATGAGCCGCCGCACCTCGGTCTCGGGCGACTTGTCGTCGAGAAAGCGGCGGACCGATTTGCGGAGCTCGTCCTGCTCCTCGCTGAAGGCGAAGTTCATCGTCTCTCCATCCCCTGGGTAGTCCCCAACTGGTCCCCGAAACGATGACCATGTGCCCCGTTTGTCTACCAGAACCGCGCCGATGGTGACGAACGGGCCGGGTCGGCCAACTACGCTCCACAGGGGCTCGCCCGGTGCCCTGCCGTGCCGTGCTCCCCGCCGACCCGATCGGACCCGGACCTCGACTCGGGGCCCGGACCCATGGCCGGCACCCTCCAGGTGTGCCCATCGACAAGGAGGCCCTCCCCCATGGCAGCCACCACCATCGACTACCAGGACACCGCCGTCGAAGTCCACCGGCTCGTCGTCGGTCCCGTCGACAACAACGTCTACATCGTGAGATGCCGGTCCACCGGCGACTCCGTGCTCATCGACGCAGCCAACGAGCACGACAAGCTGCTTGATCTCTGCCGGGCCCTCACGGTGCGCCAGGTGATCGAGACCCACGGCCACTGGGACCACATCCAGGCGGTCGAAGCCGTTCGTGACGCCGGGATCGACGTGGCGGTGACCGAGGCCGATGCGGACATGCTCCCCTCCTACGACCAGATCCTCGAGGACTCCTCGGTGCTGGAGGTGGGCAGGCTGAAGATCGGGACCATCGCCACCCCCGGGCACACCCCGGGATCGATGTGCTTCACCGTTGAAGGCACACCCCTCCTGTTCTCGGGAGACACGCTCTTCCCCGGCGGCCCCGGCAACACCTCGTTCGAGCACTCCGACTTCGCAACGATCATCAAGTCCATCGAAGGACGGCTGTTCGCCCGCTTCGGTCCTGACACGCTGGTACTACCGGGCCATGGCGCAGGGACGACCATCGGCGCCGAGTCCCCCCACCTGGGCGAATGGATCGATCGGGGCTGGTGAGCGATCGGGCCCGCTTCGTCCAGCTCCGGTTCAAACGGCGGTCGAGGGTCGGCGGGGCTCCCTGATCAGCTCGATCTCGGGCGGCAGTCCACTGATCGCCACCCCTCCGGGCACCTCGGAGCCCACCTCGATGGTCACCCGTGAACCGGCGAGCGGGATCCCGTCCACCTTGAGATAGCCGATCTCCTCCGGGAGGTTCGGGGACAGCCAGGTCTTGCCGTAGGGCACCCAGGGATCCAGCCGCAGCAGTGTCCGGAGGCAGAGCAGGGGCGATGCTGCCGCCCATGCCTGCGGTGAGCAGGAGGTCGGGTAGCCCACCGGAATGGACAGCTCCCCCCGCTCGAGGCCGCTGAACAGCTCGGGGAGCCGGCCCCCCTGGGCCTGGGCCGCGTCGAACAGCCCGAAGATCAGCTTCTGGGCTGCGCCGTCGAATCCGTAGCGGGCCAGTCCGGCCGCCACGATCGCCGTGTCGTGGGGCCACACGGAGCCACAGTGGTAGCTGATGGGGTTGTACCCGCCGCTGTCCTTGGACAGGGTGCGCAGGCCCCACCCCGTGAACATCGCCGGCGACACTAGCTTCTCGGCCACCCGGTGGGCCTTGTCCTCATCCACGATGCCGGTCCAGAGGCAGTGTCCGATGTTGGACGTCAGCGAATCGATGGGCCGCTTGTCAGCGTCGAGGCCGACGGCATACCAGCCTCGCTCCTCCAGCCAGAAGTCACGATTGAATGCCGCCTTCAGCTGTGTCGCCTTGGCCCGGAAGCGATCGTAGGTGACGGTGTCCCCGACCTCGAAGGCGAAGTGGGCAGTGGCCAGGTAGGCGCCGTAGGTGTACGCCTGCACCTCGCACAGGGCGATAGGGGCTTGGGCCACCCGGCCGTCGGCATACCGGATACCGTCCCAGCTGTCCTTCCATCCCTGGTTGGCGAGGCCGCGGTCAGTCGCCCGTTTGTACTCCACGTAGCCGTCACCGTCGGCGTCGCCGAAGGTCTCGATCCATTCGATGGCCCGGGCGGCGTTGGGCAGCAGTTCGTCGACCATCTGGCGGGCGACACCCCACCGTCGCATCTCCCCGAGCAGCATCACGAAGAGGGGCGTTGCGTCGGCCGTCCCGTAGTAGATGCTCCCGCCACCAAGGGACAGCGAGGCGGCATCTCCGAATCGCATCTCATGGAGGATGCGGCCCGGCTCCTCGTCGTGGCGCGGATCGACGTCATTGCCCTGGAACCGAGCCAGGGTCTGCAACACACCGCGGGCGAGGTCGGGATCGATGAGGAGCGCCATCCAGGCCGTTAACAACGAGTCCCGTCCGAACACGGTCATGAACCACGGGGCACCCGCCGCCACCACCACCCGCTCGGGATAGTCGGGATCGAAGATCCGCAGGGCACCGAGGTCTTCGGCGCTTCGGACGATCACCTCCTTCAGCCCCGGGTGGCTGGTCTCGACGAGCGGCACCTGGCGCCGCCACTTCGCCAACCGCTCGGTCGGTGTGGCCCGCTCAACGGGCTCTCCACATCGATACCTCGGGTCGAAGGCCACCCCGTCGAATGCCGGTGCGACCTCGACGCATGTCGACCATTCGCCCTTGGGGGGCACCATCACCTCAAACGTGGCCTGGTCCGAGTCCACCTCGGCCGGTCCATTGAAGCGGATCTCCACCCCCCGAACGCCAGCCCCCCGCCGGTACGTGTAGGTGACGACGGACTGCTGGTCGGTGGGCCCGCCCGGCTCGGTCGGTGCCGTGGTGGTTCCGGTCGACACCGTCGAGGACAGCTCGCCTGAGCTGGGCTCCGAACCGACACGCCCCTCCTTCACGGCGAAGAGATCGGCAAAGTCGCATCCGACGAACACCTGGATCGTGCAGCGGGCCGGCTCGACGCCGAAGTTGCGGATGGTCAGGTCCTCACGCATGCCTTGGCCCACGTACCGGGATCGGAACACCATCAGCGTGGAGTCGGCCCGGCCCGGCGCGGGCATGCAGCGAGAGACGAAGGTGGCGGAGAAGGGATCCTCGGTGACCGCGGCCAGTGGCTCGGTTCTGATCCCGTCCACAAGCACCTCGAACCTCGAAAGGATCCGGGCATCCCGGACGAACAGACCTTGTGCCGAGCCGGGGGCGATGTCGCCGGCGCTGCCGCTGATGGCGAAGGTGGACTCGTCGACCAGGGTGACATCCCCGGCGTAGGCCTGGACCTGGGCGACGGGTCCGGCGTACGTCCACGGATCTGCCATCCCGGTTACCGTACCCGCCACCTGTTGAGTCAGGAAATTCCTGGTGGCAAGGCCAGGTCACCCTATTCCTCCTACGGCGGTAGGAGAAATGCCGATCGGAGGATAGGATCGGGGTGTGAACGAAGGGACAGTCGGCAACGACCCGTCAACGGCTCCACTTCTCGAGGTGGAAGACCTCCACGTGTCGGTGGACGACATACCCATTCTCCGGGGCGTCAATCTCCGGGTGGAATCGGGCCAGGTGCACGCCATCATGGGCCCCAACGGCTCGGGCAAGTCGACCCTGGCCAAGGTGT
>DASZJN010000200.1:0-3683 GCA_035948045.1 Acidimicrobiales bacterium
CCGTGCCATGTCCCGCTCCGAGACCGCTCGGGTCAACTCTCCGGTCGGGCTGAACCGGCGCGACGGGGCCAGCGAGGGCGACCTGTTGGAACGCCCGTTGGCCACGGGCCCGGCGTGTCCGATCTGGGCGGAGGCGGCGGCGCCCGACCCGTGGATGGCATCGGTCAGCCGGCGTAGGCCGGGGAGGGATTCCTCTCCCAGCAGCACGCAATGGCGATCGGTGCGACCCTCGGGCGAGACGGCCAGATAGGCGACGGTGGTCATGGCGGTCCCACCCCCTGCCACCCGCTGATGGAAGGCGATCAGCTCGTCGGTGATCACACCCTTGGGTGTCGCCCCTTCGAACGTCGCCGCCTTGATGATCCGGTTCTTGAGTGTGATCGGGCCCAAGCGAGCGGCACCGAAGATGGACGGCGTGGCGCTTCTCTCGGTGTCTGTGTCCGCCATCAGGTATCGCCGACCCATGCCTTCACACGGATCATCCCGCCGCCGACACGCCGAAGGCCGTCAGGGCCTCGGTGACCGCGTCGGTCAGGGTCGGGTGACACACGATCAGGTCGGGAAGCCACGGGTCTGGCTGCGAGTAGCGAAGGGGTGAGCCGTCGAGGCGGCTGGCGTGGAGCCCGCTGGCCAGCGCCACCGCCACGGGCGCAGCTGAGTCCCACTCATACTGGCCACCGGCATGGACGTAGACCTCGGCCTCGCCACGGATGACGGCGGCGATCTTGGCCCCTGCGGATCCCATGGGGATGGTGGTCGCCCCCAGACTCTCGGCGACGAACGACGAGAACTCCGGAGGCCGCGTGCGGCTCACGACCATGCGCGGCACCGCCGCGGGAGCAGGGAGTGGCGGGGGTTCCCCCGTCCCCAACACCAGATCAAGTGCGGGAAGGGCCACCGCACCCACCACGGGCTCGCCGTCAACGGCCAGCGCGACATGCACAGCCCAGTCGTCTCGGCCTTCCGAGTACTCACGGGTCCCATCCAGTGGATCGATGATCCAGACCCGACCCCGCTCGGTGCCCAGGGCCTTCGACTGGTCTGCTTCTTCCGAGCGGACCCGATCCGTCGGAAACCGGTCGGCCAGACGTTCCGTGAGGAGCTGGTGCGAGAGTTGATCGCCTTCTTTGCCGAGGGACCCGCCCTCTTCCGACCGGGAACGAAGTTCCATCAGCCGCATTCCGGCTGCCCGCGCCAAATCGGCGGACGCCTGGTGCTCTATACCCAACACGCCACTCCCCATCGTTGTGCGGTTCTGGGCCCCACGCCCGGAAATCAACCGTCCGATTCATCGAGCGGCTTCGGCCCGAGGGCCACAGTCTGGCATGACACTCAATCCATGGTCGGGTGCTGACGATCCCCGGCAGTGGGTACGCTGCCGGGGCCATGACTACCGCGCCCACCATGACCGTCGAGCAGCTCCAGCACTTCCTGGAAGGAGCCTTTCCGGGTGGCCCCCTTCCGTATGCTGTGGAGTCCATCACCGGGGACACCGTCCGTATGCGCCTTTCCGTGCGGCAGGAGAACAGCCGCCCCGGAGGCACCCTGTCCGGTCCGTCGCTCATGGCCCTGGCCGACTGCGCCGCCTACCTGGTCATCATCGGCCAGATCGGACCGGTGGAGTTGGCCGTGACCACCAGCCTGCACATCGACTTCCTGCGCAAGCCGGCCCTGATCGATGTGGTGGCGGTGGGTACGCTCCTCAAGCTCGGGCGACAGCTCGGGGTGGTCGAGGTGGCCATGTACTCCGTGGGAAGCGACGAGGCGCTGGCCAAGGCCCAGGTCACCTACTCGATCCCACCGCGCTAGACGCCGCCACCGATCCCCCGGGCCGTACCGTCATTGCGGATGGCTGGTGCGCGTGCCAGCATCGAGGGACTGCCTTCCAAGGGGGAACAGACCATGCATGACCTCGTGATTCGAGGGGGAACGGTCGTCGACGGAACCGGGGCTCCGGCCCGGACCGCCGATGTGGCCGTCGAGGGGGGACGCATCACCGGGGTCGGATCCTTCGGCGGTGAGTCGGCCAGGCGCACGGTGGACGCCGACGGCCTTCTGGTCACCCCGGGGTGGGTGGACATCCACACCCACTACGACGGCCAGGCCACCTGGGATGAAGTGCTGGCGCCCAGCAGTTGGCACGGCGTCACCACCATCGTGACCGGCAACTGCGGGGTCGGGTTCGCACCGGCCCGGCCGGACCGCCACGAGTGGCTCATCGGCCTCATGGAGGGTGTCGAGGACATCCCCGGCACCGCCTTGTCCGAGGGGATGCACTGGGGGTGGGAGACCTTCCCCGAGTACCTCGACACCCTCGACCGGCGCCGGTGGACCATGGACGTCGGGACCCAGATCGCCCACGGCGCCGTGCGCTCCTACGTGATGGGCGATCGGGGTGCCCGCAACGAGGTCGCCACGCCAGAGGACATCGGGGCCATGAAGGAGTTGGTCAAGGAGGCCGTGGCCGCCGGGGCCCTCGGCTTCTCGACCTCCCGCACCCTCGCCCACCTGGCCATCGACGGCGAGCCCGTGCCGGGCACGTTTGCCGCCGAGGACGAGCTCTTCGGCATCGGGAGCGCCCTGGGCGAGCTCGGTGCCGGCGTGTTCGAGCTGGCCCCGGCCGGGTCCGCCGGCGAGGACATCGTCGGCCCGCGCAAGGAGGTCGACTGGATGCGCCGGCTGTCGTCCGCAATCCACCGTCCGGTCACGTTCGCCCTCCTCCAGGTGGACAGCGCCCCCGAGCTGTGGCGCGAGTTGATGGACGAGTCGCTGCGCGCCGTGTCCGAGGGGGCGGACCTCTGGCCGCAGGTGGCGGGCCGCGCCACCGGTCTCTTGTCCGGTCACTTCACCACCTACAGCCTGTTCGACCTGATCCCGGCCTATCAGGAGCTGAAGGCCAAGGGCCTGTCCCGGGACGAGTTCGTGACTGCCCTCGGGAGCCAAGAGGTGCGCCGCTCCATCGAGTCGTGGGAGCCCGGCCCGGACTCAGTCGAGCGCATGGAGCAGGCCTACCGGACCACGTTCGCCCTGGGCTGCCCTCCCGAGTACGAGCCCGGCCCCGAGCGGTCGCTGGCGGGGATCGCCGCAATGACGGGGCGTCCTCCCCTCTCGGTGGCCTATGACGCCATGCTCGAGAACAACGGGTGCGGACTGCTCTACGTGCCCATCCTCAACTATTCGGACGGCGACCTCGCCCCGGCGCGCGAGATGCTGCTCCATCCCCGGGCCGCCGCCGGGCTCGCCGACGGAGGGGCCCATTGCGGGGTCATCTGCGACGCCGGCCAGCCCACCTTCATGCTCACCCATTGGACCCGCGACCGAGTTCGGGGGGAACGGCTCCCCATCGAGTGGATGGTCAAGAAGCAGTCCCATGATACGGCCCGCCTCTACGGGCTCGGCGACCGCGGCACGGTGGAGCCCGGGGCGGTCGCCGATCTCAACCTGATCGACTACGAGCGCCTGCAGTTGGGCAACCCGGTGGTGGTCGACGACCTCCCTGCCGGGGGCAAGCGCATCGTCCAGGACGCCACCGGCTACGTCGAGACCATCAAGTCCGGGGTCACCACCTTCGCCGACGGTCACGACACCGGTGCGCGGCCCGGGGTGCTGTTGCGCGGAGGGCGCTGACGTTCAGGGCCGAGCCTGGTCGCTGGGAGCACCCTCGCGGCCCACGGTTGACGCCA
>DASZJN010000201.1:0-5450 GCA_035948045.1 Acidimicrobiales bacterium
GGCGTAGCACTCGGCGGCGAAGAAGCTCGGGTACTTGAGCTTGCCGAGGGCCACGTCGCATCGGTCGCCCCAGTTGATGGAGTTGACCCTGCCCTGGGCCTTGGCCTGGGTGAAGGAGAGAACGCCGGCCGGAGCCTTGGCGGTGGTGGCCGACGTGGTGGCCGGGGAGGAGTTGCCCGTCGGCGAGCTCGAGGACCGGGTGGCGACGACCACCACCGCAATCACGGCGGCCACCGCCACGAGGGCGAGCAGGGGGCCGAATCGCTTGAGGAAACCTGCCCGCGCTGGCGGTGGCGTGATCGGTGACATTGGCTCATCCCCCGGTTGGCTGATCGGAACTGTAGCTACTCGACCGGGTCGAGACTTGGCCGGCCGCCATCGCCGCCCACCGGCCCAGGCCCTGTCGATCCCGACGCCCCCGACCGGGTGATCGCCGCATCGGTCACGCCCAGGTACGAGGCCACCACCAGGGGATCGCTCAGGACCTGGCCCGGCGTGCCCTCGGCCACGCACCGGCCCTGATCGAGTGCGATCATCCGGTCGGCGACACCGATCAGCAGGGGCATGTCATGCTCGACCACCACCAGGCTGGCCTCGAGGGTGTCGCGCATCTGGAGCAACAGGGGCCCCAGGGCCTCGGACTCGCGCTGGGCGATCCCGCTCGAGGGCTCGTCGAGGAGGACCACCGAGGGGCGGTGGGCCACCACGCAGGCCAGGTCGACCACCCGCCGCGAGCCGGTCGACAGCTCGCGGATGAACTTGGAGCGGAACGACTCGAGGTTGAACAGCTCGATGAGCTCGTCCACATGGAGCCGAACCTTGTGCTCCGAGTCCACCCAGGCCGGAAGGTGGAGGGCGGGATTGAACGGATCGGTGACGTCGATCCACCGGTCGAGCGCCACGGCGATGGTGTCCTCGACCGTGAGGTCCGGGAACAGCCGGGCGTCCTGGAACGACCGCCCGAGGCCGAGCCGGGCCCGTCGGTCGGGGCTCCAGCCCGTGACCTCGTAGCCCCCGACGACCACCGTGCCGGCATCGCTGCGGGTGAACCCGGAGATGAGGTCGAACAGGGTCGTCTTGCCGGCACCGTTCGGCCCGATCACGCCGACGACCTCTCCCGGGGCCACGGTCAGCGAGACGCCGTCCACCGCCAGGATGCCGCCGAAACGCACGGTGAGATCCGAGGTCTCGAGCGCGGGCGCCGCCGGTGGGCCGTCGCGACGGGTCGTGGCCGGTGTGGGGGTGACGGCCGCACGGCGGGCTTGGTCCCCCGGCTCCACGTGTGATCCCGCTCCTTCCAGGAAGACGGAGCGGAGGATGTCCGGCCGCTCGAGCAGTTCGGCGGTCGGCCCGTGGAACTTGATCTCACCCTTCTCGAGGAAGTAGGCGGTCCGGGCGATGGTGAGGGCCAGATTCACGGACTGCTCGACGAGGATGACGGTGGTGCCCTGGGAGCGGATGACCTCGACCAGGGGAAGCAGCTGCTCGACGACCACGGGGGCGAGCCCCAGGCTGAGCTCGTCGATGAGCAACAGGCGCGGGCGGGCCAGGAAGGCCATGGAGAGTGCCAGCATCTGCTGTTGACCGCCCGAGAGGTTGGCGGCGGGTTCGTCGAGCCGGTCGGCCAGCACCGGGAACCGCTCGAGGACCTCATGGAGGCGCGGCGCATTGCGGGCGCGGTGGCGCCGGTCGAGCCAGCCGGCGACCCTCAGGTTGTCGGCCACCGACAGTCCGGGGAAGACGCCCTGTCCACCAGGCGCCTGGGTGATGCCGAGGGCGGCGATCTCGTTGGGCGGCATGTGGGTGATGTCCCGCCCGTCGAAGATCACGGCGCCACGGTCGGCCTCCACGATCCCTCCGATGGCCTTGAGCAGCGTGGACTTCCCGGCGCCGTTGGTTCCGAGTAGCGCCACGATCTCGCCCTCCTCGATCTCGAAGTTGACGTCGAAGAGCACCTGGACCTGGCCGTAGGAGACGTTGAGGTCCCGGACCAGCAGCAGTTTGGCGAGGCCATGTCGACGGGCGAAGAGCACCTCGGACCGGGCGGCGGCCATGGTCCGGACCTGGACGATGTCCCGGTCGATCAACCGGCCGGCCGTCGACAGGATGAGACCCCCCACCAAAAAGACCGGCACCAGCGTCAGCATCCCGATCCGGACTCCGACCGAGTCCGAGATGGCACCGATGAGTGGCAGCACGACCAGGCCGGGAATGACCCAGATCGCCCCCATGGAGAAGCCGAGGGAGCGGGACCGGGCCGGAATGGCCAGCGACAGCGATGCGTAGATCCCGGAGCCCACTGCCGCCAGTGACGCCGAAATGCCCATATGGATCACGATGGTCACCCACAGGACGGGGACCAGGGCGAAGAACACGAGCAGGGCCGAGGTGAACAGGGCCACCGCGGCCAGAAACCGCAGAATGAGGCCGGGATCACGCTGGATGAGGCGGCTCCCCACCCGGGCGCCGACGGCCAGGCCGATCAGTTGGGCCGGCTCGGCGATGGCGGCCACCCAGCCGCGCTCGACCACGTCGAGTCCGAACTTCTGCTGGTAGAGGATCGAGGCCAGGGCGGCGAAGCCGACCAGTGATGCGGCCAGGAACGGCAATGCGAAGAAGATCCGCCGCAGGCTCTCGACCTTCCACACCATGCGCCATCCCTCGGCGAAGGACGGCGGTGGCTCCTCGGTCTCGAGGGCGTCGGTGACCCCCATCGCCAGTCGCTCCTGGATGCCCCGGCTCGGGTCCTTCAGCCCCAGGCCCGCCACGATCAGGATCACCACCGGGATCGGAAAGATGAGGAACGGGGCCCGCCACCCCAGCCAGGCGGCCAGCCCGCCGGCCAGGATCGGCCCGATGAAGGCGCCGACGGCGTTGGAGCTGAACTGGAAGGCGTAGACCCGGGGTCGCGAGTTGATGGGATACCAGTCGGCGATGAGCGAGTTGTGGGTCGGCCCGACGGTGGCCTGGCCCACCCCGGTGCCGGATCGCATGATCGCCAGCATCCATACCGAGATGGCGAGGCCGGTCCCGAACACGAAGGCGGCGAAGACCCCGGCGCCGATGAGCATCAGGCGGACGCGGTTCCCCCGATCGGCCATCTGGGCGATCGGGACCTGGAGGGCCAAGCCCACTACGGCGGCCGCGGCCACCAGCGACAGGACGCCTCCGTTGGTCATGTGGAAGGCATCGCGGATGTTGGGGATCAGGATGCCGAAGCCGGAGGCGTCCATCTGGGAGACCATGTTGAGCCCGAAGAGGATGAGCAGGGCGTAGACCGGTCCGCCGCCGGTGATGTCGGCCAGCCACCGCGACGGACGGCCCAGTGCAGCCCGCGCCCGCCCAGCCTGCGGGGTCACGCCGTCCTCTCACCCTGGCCGGTGCCGACGCCGGTGCCGACGGCCGTGTCGATCCCAGTGCCGACCGCAGCGCCGGGGGCGGCCGCCGGGGTCCCGTCGAGCGGATGTGCCCGGAGATCATCGCCGACGACCGCATCGACGGCATCGACCCGCTCCCCACCGTCCTCCGTGGCGACATCGGCCACCAGGCTGGGCACCACGATCCCCCGGCGGTTGGCAACCGAGCGGAGCCACGCGTCGCGCACGCGCCCCAGGGCGCCGCTCAGACCGGCCGGGAGAACCATCAGGACGAGCAGTACCCCGGCGGCGGAAGCCAGCGCCTGCCACTCGGCCCCCGGCAGGAACCACCGGCCCCCCTGGAGGTAGATCGCCCCGAGGGCGGCTCCCCACAACGAGCCCAGGCCGCCGACCACCGCGGTGGTGAAGACCTCAAAGCTCTGATCGGGGCCGAACACCGAGGGACTGAACGCCTGCAACAGGTGCACGAGGAGACATCCGCCGACGCCGGCGATGAACCCGGAGAGGCCAAAGGCGGTGCACTTGGCTCTCATGACGTTGACGCCGAACGATTGGATCCCCCGTTCGTTCTCACGTAGGGCCAGCAGGACCCGACCCGTCCGCGACCGGCGGATGCCGCGGACCGCGAGGACCACCAGCACGAGGCAGGCGAGGCACACGTAGTAGTAGCTGGGCTGCGAGGTCAGGCGAAACTTCCCGAACAGGGCCGGGCGGGTGACCCGGTTGACCGGGACCCACGAGAAGTACTGAGGGCTGAGAAGGTAGTTGGAGGTGGCGATGGCGAAGGCCAGGGTGGTCACGGCCGGGAAGAAGCCCCGGAGTCGGAGGGTGGGGATGCTCACCACCATGGCTACGATCGCTCCGGTGCACCCGGCGATGAGCAGTCCCAGACTCAGGTCGAGCCGCCAGGTCTGGGTGGCATAGGCACCGGTCGCCCCTCCGAACGCCACGAATGCCATCTGGCCGAAGGTGACCTGACCGGCCCATCCGGTGAGCACCACCACCGAGATCGTGATGATCACGAAGACCACGACGGCGGTGGCCTTCAGTTGGTTCCCTGCGTTCCCCGACAACAGCCACGGAACGGCTAGCAGCGCACCACCGACGACGAACATGCCGGCCCCTCGGACCGCACGAACCTCGGCCAGCGTGCGCAGCTCCCGGGGAACGGGGCGTATCTCGTCGGCCGCCGCCCACGTGGAGACGTCCTCGGTGTCCACGCGAGCCGACCGCACCCGACGAGCGAGCAGGCCCACCACGACCACGGCGGCCAGCACCGGGCCAACCAGTCCCGGATCGGTCTCGTGGTTCCACAGCACGCCCTGTTGGAGGACACCGAGCGCCACCGCCGACAGTCCGATGGTCGCCAGGTCGGTGAGATTCCCGAGCACCAGGGCGGCCAGCGCCGCCAGCAGGGCCGTGAAGCTCAGCAGGATGCCGGCCGGCAGACCGAGGATCCCGGCCTGCAGGAAGATGGCGATGAAGGAGAGGGCGGCGGCGACCGCCCACACGATGGTCTGGAGCCGCTTGACCGGGACGCCGAGCATCATGGCCCGGTCGGCACGCTCGGCGCTGGCCCGGATGGCGATGCCGATGTCGGTGAACCGAAGCATGACGGCCACCCCGACGAGCGCCAGCGGGGCGATGATCATGGCAGCCACATGGTCGGCCGAGAAGACCAGCGGGAAGACCGAGAAGTGCAGGGAGATCGGAACGTGGACGATGGCCGCGGTCGGCTGTTGGCCCCAGATCAAGGGGATGAAGAGGGTGCCGGCCGCCAGGAGTTGGGCCAGGCCGATGGTGGCCACCGTGACGATGAGACGCGGCGAGCGGAAGAATCGTCGGATGATGGCCAGCTCCACGAGGCTTCCCACCAGCACTGAGCCGATGAGGCCGACGGCGACGGCGAGGAAGTAGTTCACCCCGCTGTACACGATGAGCGACACGGCCAGCACGGTGGGGGCCAGCCCGAGTTCGACCTGGGCGAAGTTCAGGATCCGGTTGGCGCGGTAGACCAGCGCCATGCCCACGGCGACCAGCGCTCCGAGCAACCCGACGATCACCCCCTGGAGG
>DASZJN010000202.1:0-1602 GCA_035948045.1 Acidimicrobiales bacterium
GCCAGCTCCTCGTCCGACTTGTTGTTCCCGTGGAGCACCAGCCGCTCGGCCGGGACTCCGGCCAAGAGAGCGACATGCAGCTCGCCACCGGTGGAGACGTCCAGGTACATGCCCTCCTCATTGGCCAGTCGGGCCATGGCCACGCACAGGAACGCCTTGGTGGCGTAGGCCACGCCGTCACCCCACGCCTCCACGGCGTCGCGGCACCGGGCCCGGAGGTGGGCTTCGTCATAGACGAACAGCGGTGTGCCGAACCGCTCGGCCAGGTCGATCACGTCCATGCCCCCGACTCGCAGCCGGCCGGACGGGTCGACGTCCGAGGTCATCGGAAACAGCCCGGGGAACACCGGTGCCGTCGGGTCGCCCTGGATCGGGGGGGAGGCGGCCCCTGGCTCGTAGCTCACATTGCCTCCGGAGCCGACACGCCCAGGAGCCCGAGGCCGATGGCGAGCCCGATCCTGGTCGCTTCGACCAGCCAAAGGCGGGCCTGGGTCAGGGCCGGGTCCACGTCCTCGGCCAAGATCGGGCAGTCGTGGTAGAAGCCGTGGAAGCAGGTGGCCAGGCGGCGGACCCAGGCAGTGACCTTGGTCGGAGCACGATCGATGGCGGCATCTGCGACCACCTCGGGGAGCTCCTCGAGGCACCGGATGAGTTCGAGCTCGCGCTCGTGGGTGAGGAGTGAGAGGTCGACCTCGGAGAGGGGTGCCCGGACCACGCCGCGCTCCCGTGCCTTGCGTCCGATCCCACCGATGCGGGCACTGGCCATCTGCACGTAGAAGACCGGGTTCTCCACCGACTGCTCCCGGACGAGGGCCAGATCGAAGGTGCTCGCCTGATCGAGCGACGTCATCAGGCTGAGGATCCGGGTGGCATCGGGCCCGATGTCGGCCACCAATGAGTCGAGCGAGACGGCGTTACCGGCCCGTTTGCCCATCTTCACGGTCTCGTCGCCGTCCACCAGCGACACCATCTGGCCCAGCTTCACCTCGAGGCGCGAGGGATCGACACCGAGGGCCTCGATGCCTGCCATCAGGCTGGCGACCTGACCGTGGTGGTCGGCACCGAACACGTCGATGACCCTGTCGAACCCCCGCACCAGGAACTTGTCGCGGTGGTAGGCCAGATCGCCGGCCAGGTAGGTGGCATCGCCGTCCGACTTCCGAAGGACACGGTCGCGGCTGTCGCCGAGCTCGGTGGCACGGAACCAGGTGGCCCCGTCCTGCTCGAAGACCAGGCCCTTTGCATCCAACAAGGCGATGGTCTCGTCGACAGCACCGCTCTCCTCGATGGACGCCTGGCTGTACCACTCGTCGAAGGTGATGCCGATCGAGGCCAGCGAGTTCCTGATGTGGTCCAGAATCCGGTCGGCAGCCCACCGGCCTGCCGCGGTGACCTCATCGGGACCGTCATAGGCGAGCGCCAACTCGGCCACGTAGTCGCCGTGGTAGCCGCCCTCCGGCACGACCTGGCCGTGATGCCGAGCCAGCAAACTCTCGCCCAGTGTTCTGATCTGTCCGCCCGTGTCGTTGACGTAGTACTCCCGGCTCACCTCATACCCCGAACGGGCCAGCACCCGTGCCAGCGCGTCGCCGTAGCTGCCCC
>DASZJN010000203.1:0-8424 GCA_035948045.1 Acidimicrobiales bacterium
GGTGGTCACAGACGATTGCGGATTACCCCGCACAAGCCATTATGTATGGAACGGCTGTCGGCTGGGATCAGCCTCCTACCTGGACCCTGCAGACTGACCGGATTGGGCCGGATGGGCTGGGTAAAAGTTCGAATCCCGCCCCGGTCACCTCGGGGGCCGACCCTGTCTTCGAATCCCGGGACTCCTAGCGACATCGTTCCCAGGCGGAATCCACAGTGACGAGGAACCCCAGTCGTGGGCTATCCGACCGGGCGCCACGACAGGATGGTCACCGGCTGGCCCTCGGCCGAACGAAGACCGAGCCTGGGCAGGAGCCAGGCGGCGATGGCCTCGGCTGAACGATTCCGATAGTGGAGGCCATCGGGCCGAAGGGGCACGCCGGCGATCGTCTGTCGACAGTAGGTGATGGAAGGACAGACATAGTGGCCGAGGTCGACGACGGACGTGTTGGGCCACGCCGCCGCGGTGCGCTCGATCCGGTTGAGGCAGTCCGTCTGCGGCCACAGGTTGGTGGGAGCGAACAGATAGTCCGAGTAGGCGCTCGTGGCCACGACCAGGTGGGCGCCGTACCGAGTGAAGACGTCTGCTGCTTGGTGCAGGGAGGAGGCGAACCAATCGTCGAAGGCCGGCGTGCAGGGTCGGAGCCACTGGCCATTGCGCTGGAGCTCCCCCAGGATGTCGCCGATGGTGAACAGGACGACATTGGGTCGGAAGGCGCTGACGTCGGCGACCCAGTTGGCCGCGCATTCGGCCACCACCGGGACGACGCTACCGCCGTTGACGCGGTAGCCCGTGGTGCCGGACGGAAACGAGCAGTCCGGGAGGGCGCCGTTGACAACGAGGACTGATGGCTGAGTGGTGAGCTGCTCGAAACCCTCGCGCGCCAGAAAGTAGGGCACCGAGTTGCCGACGACCAGGAGGCGTGGCAGACCTGGCTGGCCCTGGGCCGTCCGCAACACCGCGGCCAGCGAGTCGTTTCCGGGTGCCGTGGCTGAGGCCGCCCTGTACCCCGCCGTCGCCCCCACGAGCGACACGACGAGGATCGCCGCCGCGATCGGAACAACGAGGCGAAGGCTCGGTGCATGGAGGGCGCCGTGCCTGATCGGCCGCTCAATGGCCAGGAACGAAATGATGGAGACAGCCAGCGTCACGGTGACCTGGACACCGAACAGCACCCAGCCGTGCAAGCCGGTGACGTTGCTCATCCAGAGGAAGATCGGCCAGTGAAAGAGGTAGACGCCGTAGCTGATCAGTCCGAGAAGCACCAGCGGCCGGGCCTTGAGCGCCATCGCCACCGGTCCCCTGGTTGGATGGGTGGCCGCCGCGATCACGGCGACGGCGGCCAACGAGCAGGCGAACAGACCACCCTCGTACAGCAGAGGTGAGGTTCCGTCGAGCCGCAGCCACGCCAACGCCAGGACCAGGACACCGGTCAGGCCTGCGACCTCGACGGCTGTACGGCCCCCACGAGTACGGGCCGGTCCCCGTAACGACATGGTGGCGGCCAGGGCGGCGCCGAGGAGGATGGCGGCCGCGCGGGTATCGGTGCCGTAATAGACGCGGTTGGAGCCGTCGATGCGGTAGAGGACGATCGCCAACACCAATGAGAGGACGGCGAGCGCCAGTGAGAGAACAAGGACTCGTTGCGCCAGGGGCTTTGGCGCAGAACGGCGCGAGCCGAGCCATATCAGGGCCACCATGACCAGGGGCCACACGATGTAGAACTGCTCTTCGATGGCCAGGCTCCACGTGTGCTGCAGTGGAGACGGAGAGGTGAACAGCGACCAATACGAGAAGTGTTCGAGCACGTACCGCCAGTTGGCGACGTAACCGATGGTGGCCAGGCCGTCCAGCCGGATCTGGCGCAGATCGGCCGGTTGCGCCACGAACTTGGCGTAGAGGGCGACACCGATGAGCATGAGCGCCAAGGCCGGCAGGAGCCGGCGCGCCCGGCGCGACCAGAACGCCCCCAAGGCGATCCGGCCCCTGGTCCCGGACTCGGCGAGCAGAAGCGAGGTGATCAGGTAGCCGGAGAGCACGAAGAACAGGTCGACGCCGAGATAGCCGCCTCGCAGGTGTCCGCCGTGGAAGAGGAGTACGGCCGCGACCGCCGCGCCGCGCAATCCGTCGAGCTCGGCGACGTAGCGAATCCGGACCCCCCGCCCTGTCGCCACGAACCATCCTCCCGTTCCGGCGCTGACCTGTAGCTGGCGCCGCCCGTTCGTCGAATCTGCCGTGTAGGTGGGACCCGTCGGCCCAGCCAACGTGTCGACAGCCGCGATCGCTCCAGTTGATGAGCAAGCCGGAGCTCCCCATACCATCACCGGCAGGCGCAACCCTGCAAGCGCACCTCGGCATCTGCCGGCTTGCCCAGCCTTCCTGGCGCTGTAACTCTAGTCCCGGCCCTGTGAGCGAGTCCCGGCCCTGTGAGCGACGGAGCAACGCCCGGGACGGACGTAGCCCCCATCGGCTCATCCCCCCGTTGTCCGGGCCTCGGTGACCGGCCGGTAATCACCCCATTGCACCGGGTCCGTGTCACACTTGTCCGGCCATCGCGGTCGCATTCGTCCGAATGCATTCGAGAGGAGTCGGTGGGTGCTGGCTTTTACCTTCCCGGGACAGGGATCGCAACGATCTGGGATGGGCCACGCCTGGGTCGAGCACCCTTCGTGGGAGGTGGTCGCCGAAGCATCGGACATCGCAGGGCGCGACCTGACTGCGCTGCTGCTCGATGCGCCCATGGAGGAGCTGACCCTCACCGCCAACGCCCAGTTGGCCACCTTCGTGATGAGCCTGATCGTGCTGGACGCCGTCGAGCGCGTGGGCCTCTTCCCGGGGGCCTGTGCCGGCCATAGCCTGGGCGAGTACACCGCGTTGGTGGCCTCTGGGGCCCTTTCCCTCTCCGACGGGACCCGGCTGGTCATCGAGCGGGGCGACGCCATGCAGGCTGCGGCCGATCAACGCCCGGGCACCATGGCCGCCCTGATCGGGATCTCCGATGACGACGCCGAGGCGGCTTGCCAAAGGGCTGAGGCAGAGGTCTGGGTGGCCAACTACAACGCACCGGGGCAGGTGGTCATCGCCGGAACCGTCGAGGGGATCGCCGTCGCCACCGATCGGGCCAAGGAGCTCGGCGCCCGCAAGGTGCTCCCCATCCCGGTGTCCGGCGCCTTCCACACCCAGCTGATGCTTCCGGCGCGGGCCCGGCTTCGCCAGACCCTCGACGCCGTCGAGTTCCACGCCCCCGAGGTTCCCGTGGTGGCCAATGTGGATGCCCGCATCCACGCCGATGCCGGCGAATGGCCCGGACTGCTCTCGTCACAGCTCTGCAGTCCGGTGCGGTGGCGGCAATTGCTGGAGACCCTCAGCGGACGAGGGGCAACCGTCCTGGCCGAGCTCGGCCCCGGGGGGGTGCTCACCGGTCTGGTCCGTCGAACCGTCCCGGACGTGCGGGGGGTGGCGGTTGCCGTCCCCGACGACCTCGACAAGCTCATGGACATGGTGGCCGGCACCGACGAGTGGACGGCCACGGCCGAGGCCCACCAGGGCGAGCACCTCTACACCTCCGAGCGGGTCATCGTGAGTCCTGCCCCGGGGGTGTTCGAGCCGGATGTCGGGCTGGCTGCCTTGGAGAGCACAGCACTGGCCGAGGCCACTGCGGCGCCGGGCAGCGGCCAGGGGGCGGCTCCCGGGTCCATCCTGGCGGTCGGCGACCGGGTCGGCACGGTCGGCCTCACCGACGTGCGGACCCCGTTCCACGGAATCCTGGTGCGCTGGTTGGCCGTACGAGGTGAGCGGGTGGTCGAGGGCCAGCCCGTCGCCTGGATACGAAGCCCCGGAAGTGCCGGGTGACCGAGGCCGCCCCTGATACGGGTGCCGGGGTCGAGGTTGGCACCGAGGGAAGGGTGGTCCTGGTCACCGGGGGCTCACGCGGTATCGGGCTGGCCTGCGCCCAATGGTTCCTGGCCCGGGGCGACCGGGTGGCCGTGACCTCGAGGTCCGGACAGGTGGAAGGCGGCCTGGACCCGCATCCCGAGCGGTTCCTGTGCTTGGCCTGCGACGTCACCGAACCGGACCAGGTCAACGCGGCTTTCACTGCGATCGAGGAGACCTGGGGCCCCGTCGAGATACTGGTGGCCAATGCCGGCATCACCCACGACACCCTGGTGCTCCGGATGAGCGAGGAGGCGTGGTCCGACGTGATCGCCACCAACCTGACCGGGGTGTTCCGGGTGACCAAACGGGCCCTGGCCAAGATGATCCGCCTCCACCGGGGACGGGTGATCATGGTCTCGTCGGTCGGGGCCTTCATCGGGTCGGCCGGCCAGGCCAACTACGCGGCATCCAAGGCCGGCCTGGTGGGCATGGCCCGTTCGATGGCCCGCGAAGTGGCCAGCCGGTCGATCACTGTCAACGTGATTGCCCCTGGACTGGTCGAAACGAATATGCTCGCGGCTCTCGGAGAGGAACGCATGAGCGAGTTTGCAGCGCAGGTTCCCCTGGGTCGGGTGGCCCGACCCGAAGAGGTGGCCGAGGCCGTGGGCTTTCTGGCCTCAGCAGGAGCGGGTTACATCACGGGTACGGTCCTGCCGGTGGACGGTGGGCTGTCCATGGGCCTCTAGGGCCCGGAGGGGCAGACGTGTCCGAGGAACCACCGGCCATTGGACCGACCCAGGATCAAAGACCGACGACAAACCCATGACAAAAGGAGCAAGTGCGTGAGCAACGACGAGGCATTCGAGAAGTTCAAGGAGTGCGCGGTTGAAGTCCTCCAGGTACCTGCAGACAAGGTGACCAAGGAGGCGCGGTTCACCGAGGACCTCGATGCCGACAGTCTCGACCTGGTCGAATTGGTGATGGCGCTGGAGGAGACGTTCGACGTCTCGGTCGAGGAGACCGAGCTCGAGGGCATCGAGACCATCGGCCAGGCCTTCGATCTGATCAACGCCAAGCTCTGATGCAGCTGGGCATCGGCCCGGAGGGCCCGGTCGCCGGTCGACGCGTGGCCATAACCGGCCTGGGCGTCGTCTCGTGTTGCGGCGTCGGCGCCGAGGCGTTGTGGACGGGCCTCAACGGCCCACCGCCGGTCGGTGAGCGCCGGGTACCGGACTTCGATCCCGAGCGCTGGTTCACCCCCAAGGATGCCCGCCAGCATGACCGGTTTGCCCAGTTCAGCGTCGCCACGGCGACGATGGCCCTCGACGATGCCGGCGAGGTCAACGCCGATCCGGGACGCTCGGGCGTCGTGATGGGAACCGGTGTCGGGGGCCTGCAGACCCTCGAGGACCAGATCATTGTCTTCGACCACAAGGGTCCCCGCCGGGTCTCGCCCCGTCTGGTGCCCATGATGATGTCCAACGCCGGGGCCGCAGCCGTGTCCATCCGCATGGGCTGGCAAGGCCCCTCCGAGACGGTCACCACGGCGTGCGCCGCCGGTGCCCACAGCATCGGGCACGCGGCGCGCCTGGTGGCGTCCGGTCGCCTCGACGTGGCCATCGGCGGTGCCGCTGAGGCGGGAATGACGGGCGTCGGGATGGCGGCGTTCGCCAACATGACCGCCCTCTCCACCTCGGGGAACTCGCGGCCCTTCGACGTCCGGCGAGACGGCTTCGTCATCACCGAGGGGGCCGGGGCCCTGGTACTGGAGGCTTGGGATCATGCCGAAGCCCGGGGGGCGCACATCTACGGGGAGCTGGCCGGGTCGGCGAGCACCGCCGACGCCCACCACATCACCGCACCGATCCCGGGAGGGTCGGGGGCGGCTGCGTGCATGACATTGGCCATGGAGGACGCCGGCGTCGGCGCGGACCAGATCGGCCACATCAACGCCCACGGGACCTCGACGCCCCTCAACGACCGGGCCGAATCCGACGCCATCGCCAAGGTGTTCGGCGCCGACTCCCCCCCGGTCACCTCGACAAAAGGAGTGACGGGTCACGGCCTGGGCGCTTGTGGGGCGATCGAAGCGGTGGCCGTGGTGCTCAGCATCCAGCACCGGCTGATCCCGCCCACCTCCGGGTACGAGCAGCCCGACCCGGATATCCACCTCGACATCGTGGCCGGCGCCGCCCGTCCGTGGGATCCGAGCCCCGTGCTGTCCAACTCCTTCGGGTTCGGTGGGCACAACGGGTGCCTGGTGATCGCCCCGGCCTGAGCACCGACAGCTGCCCACCGGGGGCGGCCCGGATCCCCGTTCCGGACTGCCCGGGCGGCATTCCCCCCTACCGTTGGTACCCATGGTCGAACAACTGAGCCGATCCGACCCTGTCGGAGATGACCGCCCCGAGCCGGGTGCGACCATCCCCGGTCGTCCCGATCTGGCCATCGGAGCCTTCACCCCCAACGGGCCGTGGACCGTCGAGCCGGCCCACATGGCCTGGCGCTTCCCCACCGGGACCACCGGCGACATCGACGCCCTGCGGCGCGACGCCGCCGACCTGGCCCGGCAACTGGTCAGGCCCCCGCGACTCCCGCCCGGGGCCAGGGTGATGGCGGTGGGCCTGCGGCTCGGTGGGGCCCTCATCGGATGGGGCATCCGCGACCGGGGCACCCCGACGTCGCGGTCCGGCCTGTCCCGCCGTCTTCGGCCGGCCTTCGAGCGACTCGGACCCACCTATATCAAGCTGGGACAGATCCTCTCCTCCGGCGAGGGGATCTTCCCCGAGGAGCTGGTGGAGGAGTTCCGGCTGCTGCGCGACCATGTCCCGCCCGAGCCGTTCTCCACCGTTCGCCGGACCCTCGAGGAGGATCTGGGCCGATCGCTCACAGACGTGTTCGTCTCGTTCGATCCCACGCCCATCGCCTCGGCCTCGATCGCCCAGGTGCACGCAGCCACGCTGCGGACCGGTGAGCGGGTGGTGGTGAAGGTCCAGCGGCGCAACGTGGCCTCGCTGGTGCGGCTGGATGTGGCGGCGATGTCCTGGATCGCACCGATCCTGGTGGGGCGGATTCCCGTGGCGGCGTTGACCAATCCACCCGCCCTGGTCGAGCTGTTCGCGGAGACCATCGTCGAGGAGCTGGACTTCCGCCTCGAGGCGCAGAACATGCTCGACATCGCCGCCGTCCACGCCGGAACGGGGCAGCGATCGATCGTGGTGCCCCGGCCCCATCCGGTGCTGGTCACCAAGCGGGTGCTGGTCATGGAGCATCTGCGCGGATTCACCTGGGGCAATGCCGCCGGCATGCGAGCCGCCGGCATCGACACCGCCGCTGTGCTGCGCTCGAGCCTCATCGCCTTCCTCGAGGGGGCGCTGCTCTACGGGGTGTTCCACGGAGACCTGCACGGCGGGAACCTCATGGTCCAATCTGACGGGACGGTGGCCCTGCTCGACTTCGGGATCACCGGACGGCTGGACGAGCGCAAGCGCCTGGCCTTCCTCCGGCTGCAGATGGGGGCGACCACCAACAACATCACGGTGCAGGTCGAGGCGCTGCGGGATCTGGGGGCGCTGCCGGCTGACGCCGACATCGACGCGGTCATCCGCGACCTCGGACTGGACCGTCCCCCGATCGACCCCACCACCCTCACCGCCGATCAGATGGTCGCCGAGCTGCGCGACGTGACCAAGGCGCTGCTGGGCTACGGAGCCCGGTTGCCCAAGGAGCTGATGCTGTTCGTCAAGGACATCCTGTTCCTCAACGGCGCCATGGCCACCATGGCCCCCGACGTCGACATCCTGGGGGAGATCCTGGAGGTGGTGACGTACTTCACCGAACGCCATGGGGAGCAGATCGCACGCGAGGTGGGCATGGACCTGGCCGAGACGCCGATCGACCTCGACGGGTACCGAGCCGCCATGGGCTTTGCGGACGAGACCGATCCGATCACGTTCCATGACCTCCAGGAACGCCGCGAGCTCATCCGGCGGCGGCTGCAGCAGCGGGCGGAGAGCCAGGGGCGCAAGCCGTTCCTCCGGGCGGTATTCAAGATGGTCCGCCCGGATCGGGGGTAGGCGGACGGCCCGTCGGCCCCTCAGCCGGCGTCGAGGGCCCGACGCAGGGAGGCGACGAACTCCGCCCCTCCCTCCGGCCCGGCCCCCTCGAGCAGTCGTCGGACCAGGGCCGACCCGACCACGACGCCGTCGGCCACCCGGCACAGCGCCACGGCCTGCTCAGGGGTGGACACACCGATGCCCACGCACACGGGGAGATCGGTGGCCTCTCGGACCCGCTCGGCCACCCGGCCCGCGGACTCGGCCAGGGTCGCCTGCTCCCCCGTCACTCCCATGCGGCCGACGGCGTAGACGAAGCCACGTGAACGTCGGCACACGGCGGGGACCCGCTCGGCCGGCGTCGACGGCGCCACCAGGAGAACGGTGGCCACACCGGCGCCGTCGGCAGCCTCGGCCCAGGGATCAATCTCTTCCAGGGGCAGGTCGGGAATGATGGCGCCGGCGACGCCGGTTTCCTTCATCAGCCCCGCCA
>DASZJN010000204.1:0-2000 GCA_035948045.1 Acidimicrobiales bacterium
CCACCTCCTCCGCTCGCTGAGAAGCGGAGCCAGGTGGGGCGAGGGTGTCAAGGATCAACCGAAACTCTGTCAAGCATCAGCCGAAGCTCGGTCAAAGATCAGCCGATGCCGATCGGACCAAGATCAGCCGAATCAATACACCTGACCTGGAGCCTGGGAGGAGAATCGAACTCCTGACCTACGCATTACGAGTGCGTTGCTCTACCGACTGAGCTACCCAGGCGCGGTGTGACACGCTATCCGAACAGGGTCGGCAGGCTGGATGGATGATTGCTTGACGATCTCAGTCGATCATCCCGGACAGCTCGACCATCAGCGCCTCCATCAACAGGGATTCGTTGGGATTGCGGTCGAGTGCCACCGAGGCCTCATGGATGGCGTCGACCTGGCGCCCGGCCCGACGACTCTCGGCGGCCGTTCCCGGGGTGGTCGCCTCCCCGTCGGCCCCGGTGGTCGCCACCAGCCGATCGCGGTAGACACCGGCCAGGGTGGCCAGGCCGAAGCGGAGGTCGTCGGTCCGCCAACGCCGCTCCTCCCGTTTGTGCCCGTCCTCCACCTGCTTGCGACCGACGATGCCCTTGGCTCCCACCAGTTCCGCTTGTTCGCCCAGCACGGCCAGCTCCTGTTGGTGTTGGGCGCGCAGCGGAGCCAGCGCCTCATCGGCGGATTCCAGCAACTCGGCGGCCGCCGCGGCCGCGGCAGCCCCGCTGCCGTCCAGGCGCGTCGGAATAGAGCGCCATTGCTCCTGGCGCACGACGAACCCGGCATCGCTCACCAGCAATCGGGCGCGATCCAGGCGCCCCCCCGAGGCGTTCGCCACCGTGACGGCATGATCGGGGTCCACGCCGTGCGAGACCAACCACTCGACCACGGCCTGTTCGGGAACGGGATCGAATGAGATCTGCACGCACCGGCTGACGATGGTGGCCAGGCTGGACGGCAGATCGTCGGCCACCAGGAGGAAGACAGTGGCAGGAGGGGGCTCCTCCACCGTCTTGAGAAGTGCGGGCGCCGCCCTCTCGGCCAGATGGACGTCAGTGACCATGATGACCTGCCGCGCCGATTCGAGGGGACGGCGTTGGGCGCGCATGACGATGGTCCGGGCCTCGTCGACATCGAGGGAGGCTCCCGTCCGCTCCACCACCACCAGGTCGGGATGGGTCCCGTTGAGGGCCCGGCG
Source organism: Acidimicrobiales bacterium (assembly GCA_035948045.1). Classification (GTDB taxonomy): domain Bacteria; phylum Actinomycetota; class Acidimicrobiia; order Acidimicrobiales; family RAAP-2; genus Bog-756. Next base: position 1,181 of record DASZJN010000204.1, read on the forward strand.
ACACGCGTTGCACGCGCCGCACCCACCGTTCGGACAGAGGAGGGCGGCCGCGAAACCACGAGCGGCGGCCCGCTTGCCCGAGCCCGTGGGCCCATGGAGGAGATAGGCATGCACCGGTCGGCGGGCCGCCGCCGTCAGCTGGGCCACCGCCCGCGGTTGGCCCACCACCTCGTCGAAGAGCGCAGGCGCCGGCAGTTCGGCCGATGGCTCGCCGCCGGCGGGCTCGCTAGCGCTCATCGTCGACCTCTGGGCCGAGGCAGCTCGCAACTCCCGACCACACCCGAGCCGCCACCTCGTCCACCGGTCCCGTTCCGTCGACGACCAGCCAGGGTGTCGTCGCCTCGGCCACCAACCTCTGGTAGCCCTCGGCCACCCGTCGCTGGAACTCGACGCCTTGGGCCTCGAGGCGATCCTCGCGGGATTCCCTCCGGCGGGCCGCCGCCACGTCCACCGGCACATCGATGAGCACGGTCACGTCCGGCTCCGTGCCCCCGGTCGCCCAGGCCACCAACTGGCGCAGCCCCGATGCGTCGAGGCCCCGTCCATACCCCTGGTACGCCAGGGTGGACGCGGAGAACCGGTCCGTCACCACCCAGGTTCCGGCCTCCAGCGCCGGAGTGACCACTTCGGCGAGGTGTTGGGCCCGGTCAGCGGCCATCAGCAAGGCCTCGGCCCGCTCGGCCACCGGTGGCTGATGGCGGTCGAGCAGCAGGCTCCGCAGCGACCGTCCGAGGGCCGTGGCCCCGGGCTCGAAGGTCAGCAGGGCACCGAGTCGGTCGGCCAGGAGGCGTGCCTGGGTGGACTTGCCGCAACCGTCGAT
>DASZJN010000205.1:0-10233 GCA_035948045.1 Acidimicrobiales bacterium
CCCTCGCCCCGTGGCTCGAATATACCATCGAGGCCTTCGGCGTCGACCGTTGCATGTTCGCCAGCAACTTCCCCGTTGATGCCATGTACGGCACCTTCGACGAGCTGTACGCCACGTTCAGCACCGTGGCGGCCGGCTTGGACGCCGAGTCCCGCGACAAGCTCTTTGCCTCCAACGCGGAGCGTGTCTACCGCTGCTAGCCGGATCTCGTGAGCCGTGCCGGCAAGCGGCCGTCAGCCCGACCTCTCGTAGTGCGAGCGGTTGGCGGGGGCACAGTTTGCCTCTGACGGCGGAGTCAGTGAACTGGCCATCTGGCTAATCTGACGCCATGAGCCTCCTCGACAACCGTGTTGCCATCGTCACCGGAGCCGGCAGGGGGATCGGCCGCCAGGTGGCCCTGAGCCTGGCCTCAGAAGGGGCCAAAGTAGTGGTCAACGACATCGGGGTTGGTCTTGACGGTCGGGACGACACCGGCACGGACGGCGCGGAGGACGACCCCGCCGCCCAGGTCTGCGCCGAGATCGCCGCGGCCGGGGGCCAGGCCGTCGTGAGCCACGACTCGGTGAGCGACTTCGAGGCTGCGGGCCGGATCGTCGACACCGCCATCGACGCCTTCGGACAACTCGACATCCTGGTCAACAATGCGGGCATCGTGCGCGACCGCTCGCTGCTCAAGATGACCGAGGAGGACTACGACGCCGTCATCGGCGTCCACCAGAAGGGCACCTTCAATGCCACCCGTCACGCCGCCCCGCACATGAAAGAGGCCGGGTACGGGCGCATCGTGAACATGACGTCGTCCGCCGGCCTCCGGGGAAACTTCGGACAGACCAACTATGGAGCCGCCAAGGCGGCCATCATGGGCATGACCTTCGTGTGGGCCGTCGAGCTCGGCAAGTACGGGATCACCGTCAACGCCCTGGCCCCGTCGGGCACCACGCGGATGACCGAGGGCCTCTACGAGGGATCCGAGCCGCCGGCCAGCGAGGATCCGGCCCTCAACGCCCCCATGGTGGCCTTCCTGGCCTCCGAGGCGGCGTCCTTCGTCAACGGCCAGGTCCTGGGCCGGACCGGGTACGGGTACACCCTGTTCCAGACCCCCCGCCAGATCGCCACCATGTGGCAGGACGGCGGATGGACCCCGGGCGAGGTCGCCGCCCACTTCCACGAGGTGCTCGGTCAGCACCTGCAGCCGGTGGGCATGCCCAGCCATCCCCTGCTGGGCAAGCGCACCTGAGGTCCGACACCGCTCCGGTCACGGTCCACCGGTGACCGGGATGCCATCGGCGAACCGCACCTGCAGCTCGTGCTTGAGCACTTTGCCGGCCGGATTGCGCGGCAGCTCGTCGACGAACGCCCACCGCCTCGGTACCTTGTAGGCGGCCAACGCGGCCAGGCAGTGTTGTCGCAGCCCCTCCGCATCCAGGTCCTGACCGGGACGGATCACGATGACCGCGGCCAGGTCCTCGCCCAGTACGTCGTGGGGGACGCCGATCACTGCAACCTCCTCCACGCCGGGATGCGAGAGGATGGCGTACTCCACGTCGACGGCATAGACGTTGGACCCGCCCCGGATGATCACGTCCTTGGCCCGTCCACCGATGTAGAGGTAGCCGTCCTCGTCCAGCCGGCCGATGTCGCCCGTATGCAGCCAACCGTCGACCCAGGTCGTGGCGGTGGCCTCCGGGTCATTGAAGTACTCGCGCTGACGACCGGGTATCCGCAGCTCGATCTCCCCGTAGCCGCCCGCAGGGACAACGGCGCCGTCCTCGTCGACACACCGGACCTCAGCGGGGGGAAGCGGCTTTCCGACGGAGCCTGGGCGTCGCACTGCCTCGCCTTTCGGCATCACGCAGTAGACCGACCCGGCTTCAGTCATCCCGTAGTTGTTGGAGACGACGGCGTCGGGCATCCGCTCCTGCAGGCGATCGATGGCCGTCGGTGCCAACGGTGCGCTGCCCACCGAGCACAAGCTCACCGACGAGAAGTCCGCTCGCTCGAACCGGGGGTGGCCGAGGAGCAGCTGGACCATCGACGGCACCAGGAACACCGCTTGGGGGGCATCCGATTCGACGAAGTCCAGCCACTCGTCAACGTCGAAGCGGGGCTGGTAGACGCAGGTCATCCCTAGTTTCATCGGGGCGTAGACGAAGGCCAGGCCGGCAAAGGTGGTCAACGGGCTGGCGTGGAGCCACAGGCTCCCGCTCCACGTGGGCTCCGAGTTGGGGACGGTCGACGCGTTGACGTGGCGAACGGCCACGCCCTTCGGATGACCGGTGGTGCCGGAAGTGAACATGATGTCGGCCAGATCGTCGTCGTCTACCGGGACCTGGTACCCGGATCCGTCGTCGTCGAGCGCTTCATCCCAGGAGAGAAGACGCGGCCCCGGGGTTGCGGCGGTGCCGGTCTGTCCCTCTTCGGGTGTGGGCCGGGACGAGCCGGCATCGTCGAGCGAGGCGTCGATCACCAGTTCCAACGGGGAGGCGGTTCCCGAGCCGGACGGGGAGCCCGACGGGCGCGTCCCGACCCGCTCGTCGTCAGCCACCTGGGCCACCACATGGGCGTGGACGAACATCCGGTCCACTTCCGCCTGGGCCAGTCGAGGATCGAGGGGCACCGCCACCCCGCCGGCCTTGTGGATGGCGGCGTAGGCAATGACCCAACGGAGGGCGTTGGTCGCGCTCAGGCGGAGGGCCACGCGGTCACCGTGAACGATGCCTCGTGCGGTCAGACCCCGAGCCAGCCGGTTGGCCTCCCCGTCCCACCGGGAGAAGGTCAGTTGCCCCTTCCCCATCACCCGGTAACCGAGCTCGTCGGGGTAGGCCTCCGCCATGGTCCTGAGTTGGTCCACCTGCAGTGCCGAGCGACGGCCCCTCGATCCACTCACTGATCTCCATCCCTTCCCGCGCTGTCCGATACAGCCCGGACCACCACTCTGGTCGAACCCGCCGTCATGCGCTCAACCCAACGCCCGGCGCAGGAAGCCGATCAGGCCCACCACGGTGAGCGCCACCAGCGATCCGATGGCGGCCACGAAACAGATCCACGTCTGGATGTGGGGCACGTCGGGTGCCATCAGGCCCCGGAGTCCCTCGCTCACGTAGGTCATCGGATTCAGCGCCGAGACCACCTGGAACCAGCGGATGTGGGTGAGCGAAGGCCAGGGGTACTGACTTGACCCGGTGAACAACAACGGTGTTGTGACCAGGGCAAACGTTAGATTGATGCGGTTGGGCGAGACGAAGGTGCCCAACACGAGGCCCATGGCCGCTCCGATGAGGGCGCCCAGCACCGTCATCACCGATACGCCGAGGGCCGCTCCTGCGCTCCATGGGATGGATCCGAGCAACCAGAGCCCGATGGGGAACATGACCGCGGCGGCGATCGCTCCCCGCATGGCCGAGACGACGACCTTCTCGAGGGCAACCGCCCCGATGGGGAGGGGTGCCAACAAGCGGTCCTCGATCTCGTTGCTGTAGGAGAACTCGATGACCAGAGGGAGCGCGGTGCTCTGGAACCCGGTGAGGACGGCGGCCAGTGCCACCAGCCCCGGGAAGAGCACGTCCACGTAGCCGGGCCGGGCGTACCCGAGCTGCGTGAGGACCTTTCCGAATACGAAGAGGAGGAACAGCGGCTGCAGGATCACCTGGGCCAGGAAGAACGGAAGCTCCCGGCCCGTGACGTAGAGGTCCCGCCGCAGGATGGCCAGGAAGGCCCGCCACGGGCTCCACGGCCGGCCGCGCCCTGCGCGCACCGTGACCATCGTCCCTCCCCCACCGGCCACTGTGGTCATCGCAACGACCTGCCCGTGAGGTGGATGAAGACGTCCTCGAGCGTCGGCTCCCCGAGACGGACATCGACCAGGCGGGCACCAGCGTCACTGATGACCTGCGCCACCACCGCCACCAGGGAGGCCGGATCGGACTGGACGTAGACCCGGAAGCGCCATCCGCTCACCTCGGGATCGTCGAGCTCCTCCACCCGGTCGACGGCGGAAAGTCGGTCGAGCGGCCCATGGACCGCGGCCGGTTCGGTGGCATCCTCCGCCTCCACGAGGCAGTCGAGCGTGCGCTCGCCGGCCATGCCCTTCACCAGGGCAATGGGCGTGTCGAGGGCCAGGAGCTTTCCGTGGTCGATGATCGCCACCCGGTCGCTCAGCGTCGCTGCCTCCTCCATGTCGTGGGTGGTGATCACCACTGTGGTCCCCTCCGCCTTGAGCTGGGCGACCCGCTCCCAGGTGAAGAGCCGGGCGGCCGGATCGAGGCCGGTCGACGGCTCGTCGAGGAACAGCACCGTCGGGTCGTGCATGAGGGCCCGGGCGATCATCATGCGTTGGATCTGCCCCCCAGAGAAATCATCCGGCCTCCCGTTGGCCCGGTCGGCCAACCCGAACTGGGCCAACAACTCGTCGGCCCGTGTCTTCCTGAGTGCCCGGGGCACGCCGTGGTAACTGGCGTGGAACAGCAGGTTCTGGCGCACCGACAGGGAGCGGTCGAGGTTGTTCTGCTGGGGGACGACCCCGAGCACCCGCCGGGCACCCACCGGGTCGGCCATCACATCGACCCCGGCGACCCGGGCGCTCCCGGCCGTCGGTCGGATCCTGGTGGTGAGGATCCCGATGGTCGTGGTCTTGCCGGCACCATTGGGCCCCAGAAAGCCGAACACTTCGCCCCGTCGCACGCCGAAGCTGATGCCTCCCACCGAATCGACCGGCGCCCTCGGGTAGCGCTTGACCAGGTCCGCAACCTCCACGGCCACGTCCGGGTCCTTGTCGTCGACATCCATTGGCACCGTCTCTTCTCTGCCTGGGCAATCCGCTGTCCGCACCGACCGGCGACCGGAGGTGCAGCAGAGCGTTGGTCAGGTGAAGAGGGTGTGGCCCCAGTTGAGCTACCTTCAGCACCGCGAACTCTGACACGGTTATCATACAAAGCACATCGGACCGGTTTCGGTTACCTTCGTCATGGACACCGCAACCTGCGGACCGATGAAGGTGGCGCTGACCAGTCCTGGGGGCATGCCGAGAGGCACGATGGGTTCCGATCAGCGGCAACAGGCACAGAACATGGGGGATGCATGCGACACCGCACGGGTGGATCAAAGGTACGAGTTCCGGCTGCCATCGGCGCGGTACTGCTCGCCTCGGCGCTGATCGCCAGTTGCTCGAATTCGACCTCCCCGAGCACCACCACCAAACCGTCCTCGACCTCGTCGTCCACGTCGGGCACCGAGGGTGGATCGGCGGCGCCCGGTGTCACACCCACCCAGGTCAGTGTGGGCTCGATCGCCTCCCTCACCGGGGCCATCGCCGCCGATTTTGCCTCCTTCGTCCCCGGGATCCAGGCCTACCTCGCCACCGTGAACGCCAGCGGTGGCGTCGGCGGTCGCAAGATCGTCCTGACCGCCAACCTCGATGACGCCGGCACCTCCTTCAACCAGCTGTCCCACACCCTCATCCAGCAGGACAATGTATTCGCCGCCTTCATCTCCACCTTCTTCTTCACTCCGGGGCTCTTCGTCCAGACCAAGACCCCGACGTTCGGGTACAACACGAGTGGCAACTGGACTCCGGATCCGAATCTCTTCGGGGCCGGCGGCTCGACCCAGGACTACAACTACGGGGCCCAGGGCATTGCCTACCTAATGAAGCAGATCGGCGCCAAGTCGGCAGCGGTCATGAGCTACGGGCCGGCCATCACGTCGTCCTACGACGCCTGCCACACCAGCGCCCAGAAGCTCCAGGCGGCCGGGATCAACGTGGCCTACACCAACCTGGACGAGTCCCTCGGGGGCGACTACACCCCGGCCGTCCAGCGGATGCAGCAGTCGGGGGTGGATTTCGTGTTCACCTGCATGCAGAGCTCCGACAACATCACCCTGGCCCGGGCCATCAAGCAGTACGGCCTCAATGTCCACCAGCTGTGGTTCAGTGGCTACGACACCGCCCTCCTCAGCCAGTACAGCAACCTCATGCAGGGCGTCTACTTCAACCTCAACGGCAATGTCCCGTTCCAGGTGGCCACGGCCTACCCTGGGAAGTACCCGGGCATGGACCAGTACCTGGCCGCCATGAACAAGTACTCGCCCGCGAACACCTACTCGCTCCTGGCCCTCCAGGGATGGGAGTCGGCCGCCCTTCTGGTCCAGGGCATCAGAATGGCCGGGAACAACCTGACCCAGGCCAATGTCATCAACCAGATAAACACGCTCACCAACTTCACCGCCGGTGGTGTCTCCGCAGTGGTCGACTGGACGAAGCTCCACACAGTGACCCAAACCTCGTTTCCCGGCTGTTCGGCCTTCGTCAAGGTGGCGGGGACGAAGTTCGTCCCTGCCGTGGCCAAGGCGCCACAGACGATCGTTTGCTTCGCCAAAGACGTGAGCCTGAAGAACCCCGTGTTGGCGACGCCGCCCGCCGGGACCCCGGGCACGTGACCATCGCCGCCATCGGCGAGAAGGGCTAGGGCGGTCGGGAAGTGGAGCACTTCCTCGGCTTCGCCATCCCTGGCGTCCCCTACGGCTGCACCTATGCCATCGTGGCGGTCAGCCTGGTGCTCACCTACCAGGCCACCGGGGTGTTCAACTTCGCCTTCGGTGCCCAGGCCTACACCTCGGCCTTCGTCTACACCAAGCTGGTCCAGAACGAGCACATGCCGATCTGGCTGGCCTTCTTCCTCTCGGTGGTCATCCTGGCCCCCGCCCTCGGACTGATCTTCGACCGGTTGCTGTTCCGCAAGATCCCCAGCACCAACACCACCGCCAAGCTGGTCATGGGGATCAGCCTGTTCGTCGGCATCCCGGCCTTGCTGCCGGTGCTCTTCGGCAACTCGAACCAGTTCAACTCGCCCAGCATCCTGTTCGACCCCAACACCGTCTATTTCCGGGTGGTGAGCCAGCCGATCAACGGCATCTACCTGAGCTCGCTGGTCGTCACGGCGGCGGTGCTCATCGCCCTGGTGGTCCTGATGCGCTTCACCAACCTCGGGCTCCAGATGCGGGGTGCGGTCGAGAGCCGGCGGCTGGTAGCGCTGGACGGAGTCAACTCGAGTGCGGTCGTGGCCACGGCCTGGGCCATCTCGAGCTTCTTGGCCGGGTTGGCCGGGGTGCTACTGGCACCGATCTACGGGCAACTCCAGGCCCAGGACTACGCCACCCTGCTGGTCGCCGCCTTTGCCGCCGCGGCCTGGGCGTCCCTCCGCTCCCTGCCCATCGCCGCCCTGGTGGGGATCCTCATGGGCGTGGCCTCGACGTTGCTCCAAGGGTACCTTCCCTCCTCCAGCACACTGTCGGCCGCGGTGCTCCCATCGCTGCCGTTCATCGTCCTGGTGGGCGCCCTGCTGTTCGTGCCGGGCATGCGGAGCCTGGACGACTCGAGGGACCCCCTTGCCTCGGTCGACCCACCGACACCGCCGACCACGGCCACGGTGCGAGCCCCGCAACTCAACCGGGTCATCCGCCCGGCCTGGTACGTCCTGTTGGCCGCCTTCTGCCTGTCCATGCTCACCTGGATCCCCGCCACCTGGGAGAGCGTGTTCAACGCCGGCCTGGCCTACTCCATCATCTTCCTGTCCATCACCCTCATCACCGGCATGGGTGGCCAACTCTCGCTCTGCCAGGCCACCCTGGCCGGCGTGGGTGCGTTCACCGCCGCCCAGCTGGCCAACCATCTCGGGCTGAACCTCCTGGTCGGCGCGGTGGTCGGGATGCTGCTGGCCGGCGCGGTGGCCGTGGTGCTGGCCGTGGCCTCCCTCCGGCTCAAGGGACTCGGGCTGGCGCTGATGACCATCGCCGCCGCCCTCTTCTTCGACAACTCGGTGTTCACCCAGGGCACGATCAGCAACGGTGCGGCCCTGAGCGTGCAGTCCAAGTGGATAGGGCTCGGCATCTTCAACCCCAATGGGCACTCGCTGTTCGTTCTCGAGATCTTGGTGCTGGTGGTCTGCACCATCGGAGTGCTCCTGGTGCGCAACGGCACCACCGGCCAGTACCTGTCGGCCATGCGGGGCAGTGAGACGGCGGCCGCCGGCCTCGGCATCAACCTCACCTGGCAGCGGGTGCTCATCTTCGCCCTCTCGGGCATGGTGGCCGGCCTGGGCGGTACCATGCTCATCCTCCAGCAGCAGACGGTCAACGCCGCCCAGTTCAACTACCAGCTCTCCCTGGCCTTCGTCGTCATCGTGGTCACCACCGGGGTGAGCACGGTGGAGGGGGCCATCAATGCCGGATTCGCCTTCGTGGTCATCCAGCAGCTGCTGACCTATCTCCCCGCCCGGGTGGGCGGGGAGAGCCTGGTCATCGTGCTGTTCGCCTTCGGTGCGCTCCAGTACGCCAACCACCCCGAGGGCATCCTCGAGTTCCAGAAGCGCCGTTCGACGCTCCGCATGGAACAACTGCTCTTCGGTGACCGCCACGCGGCCGCACCGGTGTCGCTCGGGCCGCCGCCGGCTCCGGGGACAACCGGGCCATGACCAACGGCTGGCGAGCCGACGCGGCTCAGGACGGGGCCGGAGCGGGGCGGCCCCGGCAACCGCTGCTCCAGGTCTCCGACGTCTCCAAGTCGTTCGGAGGCGTCGCCGCCGTCAGCAACATGAGCCTGACGGTGTCGGCCGGCGAGAGCGTCGGCCTGGTCGGCCCCAATGGGGCGGGCAAGACCACCCTGTTCAATTGCATCTGCGGGCAGCTCCGTCCCGAACGGGGGCGGGTCGAGCTGGACGGAACGGCCATCGACGGGATGGCGGTCTACCAACGCGCCCGGCTGGGGATCGGGCGGACCTACCAGCGGGTCGAGGTCTTCCCGGACATGACCGTGCGACAGCACCTCCTGGTGGCCGAACGAGCCCGGCGCGGTGACGGACGGCTGTGGCGTGACCTCTGCCACAAGAGCAAGCCGGCGGCCGACGAGCTGTCCCGGGTGGCCGACGTGCTCGAGCTCATTGGCATCGCCGACCGGGGTGACACCCCGGTGAGCGCCCTGGGCCTCGGTCTGTGCCGCCTGGTCGAACTGGCCCGGGCCCTGGTCGGGGACCCGGCCCTCCTGTTGGCCGACGAGCCCTCCTCGGGTCTCGACGTGCAGGAGACCCAGGAGCTGGCCAACGTGCTGCGCACCCTGCAGAAGGAGCACGGGATGGCCGTGCTGCTGGTCGAGCACGACCTCACCATGGTCGGGGCGGTGGTGGACCGGACCATCGTGATGGACCTCGGCTGCCGGGTGGCCGAGGGTACGTTCGACGAGGTGATGGCCGACCCCCGGGTGCGCGACGCCTATCTCGGGACCAGCGAATGATCGAGACCGCCGGGAGCGCCAGCCCCAACGGCAACCGGTCGGGGCTCGACAACACCCCACACGCCCTCGAGGTGGACCACGTGAGCGCGGCCTACGGGCCCTATCGCGCTCTCTTCGACATCTCCTTTGCCGTGCCCGCCGGTGGCATCACCGCCCTGCTCGGGTCCAACGGGGCGGGCAAGTCCACGGTGGCCAGGGTGGTGAGCGGGCTGATGCCCAGCACCAGCGGCACCATCCGGACGGGCGGGAAGGACGTGACCGGACAGGCGGCCTACCGGATCGCCCGGGCCGGCATGGCCCACGTTCCCGAGGGCCGCGGGATCTTCGCCAACCTCACGGTGGAGGAGAACCTCGTGCTGGCCTTCCGGCAACGGCTCGGGCGCAAGCAGGTGCAGGACGCCCTCGACCGGGCCTACGACGGGTTCCCGGTGCTCGGCGAGCGGCGCAAGCAGCGCGGGGGAACGCTGTCGGGAGGCCAGCAACGGCTGCTGTCCCTGGCCAAGGTCCTGGTGGCGCCTCCCCGTCTGTTCGTGGCCGACGAGCTCTCGCTCGGACTGGCCCCGGTGGTCATCGAAACGGTCTATGAGGGCCTGCGGAGGATCAATGAGGGCGGCACCGCCCTGCTGGTGGTCGAGCAGCAGGTGGACCGGGCCGTGGCCCTGGCCCAGACGGCCGTCATCCTCGAGCACGGCACGGTGGCGTATTCCGGGCCGGCGGCTCAGGCGAAGGAAGCTATGGAGCAGCTCATGACCAGTCGCACAGGCGGACCGTCGCCCGGGTAGGGCGGCGAACGGACGACTCCGAGCCTCCAATGGCCAAAACCGCAGGCAAGGGACCCGATCGGCCTCGACGGCCCCCGAGCCGGCCGGCAACCGGGTCGGCATCCCGTAGCCCGCGGCCGCCCTCGACTCCCCCAGAACCTGGGGATGGCGCGCTGGTGGACGAAGCGC
>DASZJN010000206.1:0-6632 GCA_035948045.1 Acidimicrobiales bacterium
TCCCCGTCGGCATCAAGGAGCTCGAGTCGGTCGACGGTTGGCCCGCCACCGAAGCGTCGCTCGTCTTCAAGGATCGCGTGGCGGACCATGACTCCACCCAGGTGACCCGGTTGCGGGCGGCCGGGGCCGTTCTGGCCGGCCAGACCACGGCCTCCGAATTCGGCGGCATCAACTGCACCCATACCAAGCTGCACGGAACCACTCGCAATCCCTGGAACCTCGAGCGGACCCCGGGAGGGTCGTCGGGTGGTACGGCAGCCGCGGTAGCCGGGGGGCTGATCCCCCTTGCCAGCGGCGGCGACGGGGGGGGTTCCATCCGCATTCCGGCCGGGTTCACCGGGCTGTTCGGGCTCAAGTCGACCTTCGGCCGGATTCCGAAAGGGCCGGCGACCCTGCAGCCGCCGCTGACCGTGGTGGTGGGCTGTGTGTCGCGGTCGGTGCGGGACACCGCCCGCTGGTTCGACGTGTGCAACGGCTTCGACCCCCGGGACACCTTGAGCCTGCCCCGCGTGCAGGGCTGGGAAGCCGGGCTCGACAGCTTCGATCTGACCGGCAAACGGGCGGTGGTCTCGATCGACCTGGGGGCGGCCATTGTCGAGCCCCGCGCCACGGCCCTGTTGGTGGAGATGGCCGAGGCACTGATCGCGGCCGCTGGGCTGCGCCGCGTCGACGTCGCCGTCGAACTGCCCCAGGCCGGCCTCGAATGGGCCATGTCCAATCTGATCGGCCTCGCCGGAGCCCTCGGGGACCGCTATCCGGAGTGCAACGACGACCTGACCCCGGAAATCCAGCTGGGCATGAACCTCGCCACCCACCACCTCAACGTGCAGACCGCGGGAGCCACTGAGATGTTCCGCATCGAGGTCAACGAGCGCATGGCCGATGTGTTCGACCAGGCCGACTTCGTCTTCGCCGCGGCCAACCCCGACGTTGCCTTCGCCGCAGCCGGGCCCATGCCCACCACCGTCGGGGACGTCGATCTCATCACCGCGCACGGCTTCGACAAGGCCATCGGCAACAACGGCGCCTTGACCATCCCGGCCAATCTGACCGGCAACCCGGCGGTGTCCATCCCGGCGGGCTCGGTCGACGGATTGCCGGTGGGGCTGCAGGTGATCGGCCGCCACCACGAGGAGCAGCTCCTCCTGGATCTGGCCCGCATCGCCGAGCGCGAGCGACCGTGGCCGCTGACGGCCCCTGCCGCACCCCTGTGACAGTGGTGGGCCATGCCCGCCAACCCACCGGCCCACGGGCCCGACCATCGAGAGGAGTCCACGGTGCGCATCGACCTGTGGGTGCCCACCGCCAGCCCGTTCTCCACGCCCGAATTGCTGGCGCTGATCGGGGCGGAGGCGGAGCAGCGCGGCATCGGAACCATCTGGGTGGGCGAGCACGTGGTGCTCTTCGAGGAGTACGCCTCGTCGTACCCGTACGCCGAGGACGGGCGAATCCCCGCCCCGGCCGGCAGCGGCCTGCTCGAGCCCCTCAACACCCTCTCCTTTCTGGCCGCCCACACCACGACGGTCCGGCTGGGGACGGCGATGGTGCTGCTGCCGCAACGGAACCCGGTGTACACGGCCAAGGAGGTCTCGACCCTGGACTGGCTCTCGAACGACCGGGTCGACTTCGGCGTCGGTGTCGGGTGGCTGGAAGAGGAGTTCGACGCCGTCAACGTCCCGTGGCCCCATCGGGGCAGGCGGGCCGACGAGTACCTCGAGGTGCTCTCCACCCTGTGGTGCGACGAGACCTCCGCTTTCGAGGGCGAGTTCTACTCGCTCAACCCCTGCTCCATGTTCCCCAAGCCCGTCCAACGACCCCACCCCCCCCTCCACATCGGCGGCGAGAGTGACGCAGCGTTGCGGCGGGTGGCCCGCGCCGGTCAGGGCTGGCACACCTTCAACCGGACGCCCGACGAGCTGGCCGGCCCCCTGGCCAGGCTGGACGACCTCCTGGCCGAGCACGGCCGCCGCCGCCCCGACGTGACCATCACCGTGTGCCCCTACTTCCAACCTCTGGACGCCGCCATCGCCGGGCGCTACGCCGAGGCCGGGGCGGACGCGGTGGCCGCTCTGCTCATCCCCTTCGGGCCCGACGACGTGCGCAAGGCCCTCGACGACCTGCAGCCGGTCCTCGACCTCGCCGCTTCATCCTGACGTTTCCCTTGCAGGACGGGCACAGCCAGGTACCGAGTCGGTCAGCCGCGCATGGAAACCGGGAGCGACTCCATGCCGCGCAGGACGATATTGGACTTGTAGGTCACGTCGTCGGCGGCCAGCGCCAAGTCCGGAGCGCGACGAGCCAGCGAGGCCAGTGCCACCTGGGTCTCCATGCGGGCCAGCGGGGCGCCGAGACAGTGGTGGATCCCGAACCCGAATCCGAGGTGGTTGTTGGGGGTCCGGGTCACGTCGAACCGTTCCGGGTCCTCGAACTGATCGGGATCGTGATTGCCGGAAGCGAGGAGGAGCATGGCGAAGTCGCCGGCGGCGAAGCGCACTCCGCCGAACTCGCAGTCCTCGGTCAGAGCCCGGCCGGTCAGCTGCACCGGGGACACGAAGCGGAGCATCTCCTCGACGCCGCTCCGGTGCACCTCCGGATCGGTGCGGAAGCGCTCCCACTGGTCGGGGTTCCGCAGGAGGGCCAGCGTCCCGCCCGAGATCAGGTTGACCGTCGTCTCGTGCCCGGCCACCAGCAACAGGATGCAGGTCGACAGCAGCTCGCCCTCGCTGAGGACGGTGCCGCCGTCCTCCGCCTGCACCAACCGACTGAGCAGATCCTCCCCGGGCTCCTGCCGGCGTTCGGCCAGGAGCTCGAAGAAGTACTGCGAGAACTGGAGGACGGCCTCGCCACGGGCCTCGATGACCTCTGTGGTCAGGAGGAAGTCAGGGTCGAGACCCCGGGCCAGGGCCCCGGACCAGACCTTGAAGCGATCCTGGTCCTCGACGGGCACGCCGAGGAGATCGCAGATGACCCGCACGGGCAGCGGATAGGCGAACGCTTCCAGGAGATCGACCTGACCGGCCTCCATGGCCGCGTCGAGCAGCTCGTCGACGACCAGCTGGGTGCCGATTCGCAGGGCTTCGACCACCTTGGGGGTGAAGGCCTTGGACACCAGGCCGCGCAGCCGGGTGTGGTCGGGCGGGTCCCGGAACAGGAACGGCCGCATCTCGAGCATGGCCGCGGCGACCGGGTCGTCCTCGGCGATGGGCGTGCGGAAGCCTTCGGGCATGCGCTCGACGGCCACGTTGAGACTGTCCGAGCTGGCCCGCCGGTCACGAAGGACCGCCAGGCAGTCGGCGTGCCGGGCCACCACCCAGAAGCCCAGGTCGTTCCGGTGGATCGGCGCCCGCTGGCGTAGGTCGGCGTAGAGCGGGAAGGGGTCGCTGGCCCATGTGGGGTCGAACGGGTCGAAGACCGGGCGGGCGGCGCCCGGTTCTGTGGTCGGAGGGATCACCACCGTCGATGGTAGCGATCAATCGGCGAACCGAGGCCACGCCGTCAGGGGAACACCCGCTGCCGCAGTCCGGGGTCGGAGAACCAGGGCCGCAGCCGCAGGCGGGCGGGAGGGCGGTCCCCATAGACGAGGACCCCCTCGCCGGGAGCGATCCGGCGGAGGGCGTCGGGAGGTGCTAGCCGGCGGACCGATGGTGAGCGGGTGGTGCTCGGGCCGCCGGGGCCGCCGTGTGTCGTCGCCGGAAGCAGCACCTCCTCCTCACCGATCAGATGGCTGGCGTAGTCGAGCGTGGAGGGATCGGAGATGCCGGACAGGAAGAGCTTGGCCCGATGATTGTTGACCACGGTCGTGGCCCGGGATCCGTAGCGGGCGGTGATTTGGGCCAGATCGTGCCAGACCGTCACCAGCTGGACGCCGTGCCCCGCCGCCGTGGAGGCCAGGGCGTCGAGGTCAGCCAAGGGGGCGATGTTGGCGGCTTCGTCGAGCACGATCAGCAGCGGGGGATCGAGCGGGCGATGGGTCCGGGCGGCTTGGTCGTAGACGTGCTCGATGGCCTGGCGAATCACCGAGACGAAGAGCGGCGTCAACCGGCGCTGATCGTGGGACGGAGCGCACAAGTAGAGGGTGTTGCTCCCCTCGACCAGCTGGGCGGGGTCGGCCAGCCGGCCGCCGCCATGGTCGGGGCCGCTCGTCGCTCCGGTGAACGGCTCGAGCACGGTCTCAACGGTGGTGTAGATCGAGCTTCGCTGCCGGTCCTCCTTTCCGAAGGTGGACAGGGCCGCATGGGTGGCCTCGGCCACGCCGGCCGCGGCCAGGATGTCGAGGACCTCGGCCTCCTCGCCCGTGTCCACCCAGCGCACCACATCGCCCATGTCGCGTCCGCCGAAGGCGGCAGCAAAGAGGAGGGGCCCGAGCATCTTGGCGGCCGTGGCGTACCAGAAATCGCCGTCGCTCATGGTGCCGACCGAGGCCTTGGCCACCTCGGTCAGCGCGGCCGCGGCCCGGCGGGCCCCGGGCCAGGTACGCGCCCCGGGCAGCGGTGACCATGAGACGGAGGGGAGGCCGGTCGAGCCCGAGGGGTCGAAGCACTGGACCAGGCCCTGGGAGCGCCGGTGGTCGAAGGTGTGGTCGATGAGATCGGTCTTGATGCTGGTGGCGATGACCGGTCCCTCCCACCCCAGGATGGCCGGAACGGCGAATCCGGACGTCTTGTGGGACTGGGTCGGCCCGAAGACGATCACGGACTGGGCTCGCTCGGCCGCTACCAGCCGCTTTCCCACCCACCCGAGGACCAGGCGGCCCGGCGGCGCCACGCCGTTGTCGTGCCCCGGTGCCGTGAGCAGAGGTCGGAGATCTCGGGGGCCGGCCCAGCGCGCCGCTCCCGGCTGACCGGGCCCGGATAGCCGGGGACCGGCGCCGATCGGCCGACTGCGCCAGGCGACCCCCACCCGGGAAGGCGCCCGGCGCCCGGGAGGGGGCAGGTGCGGACGCCGGGCACCGAATCGGAGGCCGCCCGGGAGGCGGCGGCCCGTGGAGGGGCGGTGCGGACCGAGCAGGCCCGCGCCGACGAAGGCCGAGACCCCGATGGCGGTGGTGATCACCGCCATCGCGCTCATGTCACCACCGCCCGCTCGAGCGCCGCGGTACCGGCGGCGGCGGCCGCTCGTCAGCCCGGATCAACGGAGTCACCGAGGTCGTCGGCGGGGAGCTGACCGCCCCCGACGCGATCGTTCATGGCCTGGTCGGTGTCGGTCAACCAGTGCTCACCTGACGCCAGCCGGTGCTCGACCAGAAACGAGCGCCGGCCCACCTTCCAGAGCGCCATCCCCCTACGCAACTGGGTGACCAGGTCGGCCTCGGTGTCGGTGAGCCCCAGGAGCTCGCCGGTGCGAGCGACCTCGGCGGGCGACTGGGCGTAGACCACACGGGTCTCCGAGTCGGCCAGCAGGCCCTCAGCCAGAGTGACCTGCTCCGAGCCCTCCGTGCCCACCGATTGGAGATCGGAGAGCCGGTGCAGGACGGCCATGTTGGCCACCCCGTTGGCCCGCGACATCTTCCACGACGTCTGGAGCCACCGGGCCACACCCAGGTTGGACAAGATGGCCCAGGCCTCGTCCACCACCACGATGATCCGGTGCCGGTGCTGCAACCTCACGGCACTCTGCAACCACGCTGCCGCGCAGGCCATCAGTACCCCGAGCGCGGGTGAGTGGTACACGGCCGAGAGGTCGAGCACCACCAGGGGGCCGTCGAGCCGCAGCCGCTCGGTCGTGGAGCCGTCGAACATGCCGCACAGGTCGCCGTGCACCAGGCGCCGGAGCTCGAGGGCCACGTCGCGCCCGTCCTCCAGCAACTCGGCCCGCGTGGTCCGGAGCGCCTGTGAGGCGTCGATGCCGGGTGCGAGCAGCGCCTCGACGACCTGGGGAAGGGTGGGCGCCGGCATCGACGCCACCCGGGCCTGGTCGGCGGCCTCGTTGAGGGCGGCGTCGATGGCCGCCCGCTCCCTGGGGACGAGGTCGCGCCCGAGACAGGCGACAGCCAACGACGAGGTCAGGGCCATCCGGCGTCGCTGGACGCCGTCACTCGCTCCCGGACCGGGGCCGGCCACCTCCTCCACGGTGTCCAGGGGATTGAGCCGCACGACACCGCCGGGGCGGAGGGCCACCGGGGCCACCCCCCAGGCCCGGGCCAGGGGTCCGTACTCACCCTTGGGATCGACCACCCATGCGTGGCGGCCGAACACCGCCTGGCGCCAGAGGTAGGTCTTCACCAGAGAGCTCTTGCCCCGCCCGATCTGGCCGAACACCACCATGTTCGGATTGGTGATCACCCCCTTCTGATACAAGGCATACGGGTCGTAGACGAACGAGCCCCCGAGGACGTCCCGTCCGATGAGGACACCCCGGTGGCCGAGTCCGGCCTCACTCACCAACGGATAGGCGGCACACAGGTGGCGGGTGGTCGCCACATGGGCCGGCACCCGGGGACCGCGGGCGCTCACGAGAGGCCACGGCCCAACGGGAGCGAGCAGGTGAAGGCGACGTCCTGTTCCCCGTACAGGAGGCGAACCTCGATCCTCGCCTGGCCGGCGGCCTGCTCGACCGCGGCGCAGGCCGCAGAGAGCTCGGCCCGGGAGTCGGCGGTCACGGTGGCGTACCCGGAGAACCTGTATTGCGCATAC
>DASZJN010000207.1:0-2683 GCA_035948045.1 Acidimicrobiales bacterium
TCGGAGGGCGCGCCAGGACAATCCCAGCCCCTCGCCGCCTCGAGGGGCCCGAGGCGTGGCGGGCCGGAGGTGGCCGCCGATGAGGCGGTGGAACTGGCCACGTTCCATCGGGCCAAGGGCCTCGAATGGACCTCCGTCCACGTGGTGGGACTCGAAGAGGGATATGTGCCCATCGTCTATGCAGCGTCCACGGAAGCCCACGACGAGGAGCGTCGACTGTTCTATGTGGCGCTCACCCGTGCCTCACACGATCTCCACTGCTCGTGGGCGCGGGTTCGCCGCATGGGCAACGGCCGAGAGATGGAGCGGCAGCCCTCGCCCTGGCTGGCTGCGGTCGCCCGGGTCTCGAGGACGGGCAAGGGGCGGGTCACTCCGCGGGACCCGGGACGCCGGATCGCCGAGATCCGGGCCGGGCTCGGCAACTAGTGCCGGGGTGTACCGGAACTGGGGACGACCGCGGCGGCTATCCCACGATGGTGTCGATCAGCACCGGGGCGTGATCCGACGGCTTTTGACCCTTGCGGGCGTTCCTGTCGATCAGGCCGTACGTGGTGGCGCGCGCCAGCACCTCGGTCACCAGGATGAGGTCGATCCGCATGCCCTGGTGCTTGTGGAACGAACCGGCTCGGTAGTCCCACCAACTGAAGAGGTTTCCCTCGTCGTAGAGACGGCGGAACACGTCGACCAGGCCCCACTTCTCGAGATCGGCCAGCGCGTCCCGCTCCGGCTGGCTCACGTGGGTGGCGCCCTCGAACTTCGAGGGATCCCATACGTCGCGGTCCTCGGGGGCCACATTGAAATCACCGCAGACTGCCACCGGCCGGTCGGGCGCCGCCGACTCCTCGACCACGGCCCGCAGCCGGGCGAGCCACGCCAGCTTGGCCGGGTAGTGCTCGCTGTCGAGGCTCCGGCCGTTGGGCACGTAGACCGACAGCACACGAACGCCCCCGCAGTCGGCGGCGATGAGCCGGGGGCCCTGGGCATCGTCCAGCGAGCCCATCCCGGTGGAGACCCCGGACAGACCGACCCGGCTGGCGATGGCCACTCCGTTCCAACGGCCGTCCCCGTGATGTGCGGTCTCGTAGCCGAGTGTGGCAAAGGCCCCGTGAGGAAAGGCCGCATCCGCCAGCTTGGTCTCCTGCATGCAGAGGACGTCGGGCTGGGCGTACTGGATCCACTCCTCGATCCTGAAGAGCCGGGCGGGCAGCGAGTTGACGTTCCAGGTGGCGATGCGCACGGATCGATCCCTATCCGTTCTGTCCCGCCGGAGCCTCGGCCGGAGCCGAGTCCACCAGCACGAAGAGCAGCTCAGCCTGGCAGGCGAGCTCCCCGCCCACGGTCGCCCTCCCGGTGCCCTTGCCGGCGCGGGCGGACATCCGACCGAGCGTCACCTCGAGATCGAGCCGATCGCCGGGGACGACCTGTCGACGGAACCGGGCGCGTTCGATGCCACCGAACAGCGGCAGTCGGCCCGCGAACTTGGGGTCGGCCAACACCGCCACGCCACCCAATTGGGCCAGAGCCTCGACCATCAACACTCCGGGCAGCGTCGGACGACCGGGAAAGTGCCCGGCGAAGAAGGCCTCGTCACCCGTGAGCTGCCAACTGCCGGAGGCAGACTGACCAGGCTCGACCGACGACAGTTCGGTCACGAAGAGAAAGGGGTGGCGATGGGGCAGATAGTCCTCGGCTCGCACGACTGCCGAGGATATCGGTCCGATGGCCGGTCCTCGAACCCTCCGAATCAGACCCGGTCCCTATCTCCCGGGTGTTCACGCCACGACTCCGGGGAGTGCCAGCTCGGCCCGGCGCCTTGCCGCATCGAGGGACACGAGGACGAAGGACCGTGTCTCCCCTTTGGTCAGCACCTGCCGGGCTCGCTTCGGCGCAGGATCGCCCAGACCCCGAAGCGGAACGTGGCACAGCATTCCCCCGACGTCGATGTGGGCCCCGTGGGATGTGAATGAGACGACGGTGCCGTCCAGGGTGCTGCCTACGGGATGGTCGGCCACGAAGGTGAGGAAGGTCATCGGGTCGTTGAGCGCCTCGGGAGCCGGTTTGGCGGTGCCGCCTCCATCGCCGTCGAGCCGGGCCCGGGATCCCGGCTGGCCTTTGCGGCCAGGACCGCCGCCCTCATCGCCCTGCGAGGTAGCGGTGGTGCGGGTGCTCGCCTTCTTGGCCCCCCTGGCCACTTTGGTGGCCTCAGCCTTCAAGGCCGGCCGTGCGTGAGGGGCGGCGTCGCCGGACGAGTTGGATCCGGGGCCGTCGGGCGGGGTGCTGGCCAGGGCGGCCTTGGTGGTCTTTCCCCTGGCAGTGCCGGTCGTGGCCCCGGACTTGGTCGTCCTGGTCGTTTCGACGGCCTTGGCGGACTTGGTCGCCTTGGTGCCCTTGGCGGCTTTGGTGGCCTTCCCATCCTTGGTCACTTTGGTGGCCTTGGCCGCCTTGGTGGCCTTGGTGGCCTTGGCCGCTTTGGTCGATTCGGTGCGGATGGACCCGTTGGCGGCCCCCGCCGCCTTGGGGTCGGTCATCGTTGCTGTGTCGGCTGCCTTCGCTGCCTTCGCGGCCCTCGGCGTCTTGGTCGCCTTCGCCGCCTTCGCCTTCGTCGTCTTGGTGACCCCGGTCGTCTTCGCGCTGCGACCTCGCCGAGCACCGTCCGCCGCCGCCCCGGACGAGTCCTCGGCTT
>DASZJN010000208.1:0-3441 GCA_035948045.1 Acidimicrobiales bacterium
GATGGCAGCCCAAGATCCGGCCGTTCCGGCAGGCGCTCCCGTGGCCGCTGTCGACCCGGGGGACGGGCCTGTCCTGGTGGTGCCGTTCGGCCGGGGGACCCGGCGGGTCCCGATGTGGACGTCCCTGGCCACCGGCGTGGCCGTCGGCCTCGTGGCCGGGCTCATCGCCTCACCGGTGGCCGGGTCGGCGGTGGGCGTTGCCACCGTGGTCGCCCTGCTCATCCCGCGTGTGCGCATCGTGCTGGGCCTGGCGGCCATCGCCGCCGTGGTGGCCGCCGGTGCCTTCGTCGCCATCTACCAGGCCCGCCATCTGGTGCCCGCCGACGGGGCGTGGCCCCTCTCCTTCAACACCGCCAGCCAGCTGGCCTGGACGGGGGTGGCGTTCCTCGGGGCGGACGCGGTGGTCGACGTTGTCCTTCGGCGACGAGCCGCCAAGGATGCGAGCACCGCCGGGCCCGTCTCAGAGTCGGTTGAGCTGAACTGACCGGTCCTGGCTGAGGCGCGACACCGCGGGTGAATCGAGGTCTCCGGCCCGTGGCATGCGGACGCGGCGGGCTACACCCGTGCATGCGGCGGATCACAGGGCGAAACGGGTCCCCACTGTGTTGGGGATGAACGCCTCACCGAACCGGGCGCCGATGGCGTGCTGGGCCCGCCATCCGGTGCAGTGGGCGGGGACGATCACCTCCGGCGCCATGGCACAGAGGTCGTCGAGGACAGCGGGGATGAGCGGCTCGAACAACGGCCCGTTGAGGTGGAACCCTCCCATGACTGCGTACAGGGGCCGGTCCCTGGTCAGGCGGCGGGCGTAGCGGCAGATGTTGACCACCCCGGCGTGGCCGCACCCGGTGATCACGAGCAGACCCCTGTCCTTCACGTCCACGATGAGCGCCTGGTCGTCGAGGACGAGGGGATCCGGCTCCCAACCGCCGTCGACCCACGCCTGTTGGGCAGGAAAGCCCGGTTCGTAGCCGGTGGTGCGAGGAACCTCGCCGGTCACCAGCACGGAGCGCTCGAAGAGGAAGCTGGGTCGGCGCTCCTCCACCACCTCGAAGCCGGCGTCGACGAGGGCCCGTTGGCTGGTGGTCGGAATCTCGACCGGGTCGCGCCCCGGTATCGCTACCCGGCGCCGCCGCCAGAAATGGGGGTGGATCAGCACAGGCATGTTCACTGTCCCCAACCGACGGATGATCCCGTCGAGACCGGTCATGTGGTCGAAGTGGCCGTGACTGCAGACGATGGCCTCGATGTCGAACGGATCGACGTCGAGGCGGCGCATGTTCTCCACCACCCCGTCGGGGGTGGCCCCCGCGTCGAACAGGATCGCGTGGTTCCGGCCCCGTTTGGTCACGGTAACCAGCACCGAGAAGCCATGCTCGGCCAGCAACTGCTCAGGAGCGCTTCCCTCCTCCATGGTGGCGACCGGCCGTCGGTGCTCCGAGACGACAGGAGGCCGGTGCGCCGGGCCCTGGTCGGGCATGAAGACGTCGGTCACGTTGTCCATCAGCGTCGTCACGGTGACCGAGTCGACCGGTTCGAGGTCGAAGACCACCGCGGGCTCCACCTCGTGGAGTACCCGGTGGCTGTGGGCGTGATGAGCCGGTGTGTCGTCAGAGCACATCGCTCGATTATCGACCACCACGGACCCGCTCGCTCGAGGCTCTCGTCGGTGCTCCCCGGAGTCATCGCCGCCCGCCGGATGACCGCCCTTTGGCGCCACAGGGGGCGGCGACCGCCCGGCTCACCGGATGACTAGCGGGAAAACGAGCGCTTGGAGAACGGCGAGCCAAGTTCCCATCGGAGGCCGGCGATCCACCCTGGTCCCTTGCGCTGACGGTGGATGACGACGAACGCGATCCCCATGGCCAGGGCCAGTGCGGCCTGCGCCACGAGGTCGGCCCGAGCGGTGGCCACGGTGTTCCCGTGCGCGCCCGCGACCAGCGCCACCGCCAGGGCCGAGCCCCCCGCAAGGAGGAAGACGATCCAACGGGAACCGGTGCCGAAGAGGTAGTTGGTCACCAGCACCGAGAAGGAGAGGAAGATCATCGCCAACACCAGGGTGGCGAACGCCGGCGCCGCCGAGCTCAGCTTGGCCGAGAACACCAGGGTCAGGAACTGACGAGGAACGAAGATGGAGATCCCGAGCAGCAGCGCAGCCGGCACGGCCAGGAAGATCAGGGTCACGCCGAGCTGGCGGATGGCGTGACCCCCCTCGTTCCATCGGATGGTGGCCTCGGGGAGCAGATAGGCACCAAGAGCCAGGGCGCCGAACACGAGGGCTTTCGAGGCCACGGAGATGGCCGCGTAGGGGCCGACATGGGCGTGATTGAGTCGTCCCAACAGGATCACATCGACGTTCTGCAGCAGTCCGAGCAGCGCCAGCCCCACGAATGCGGCGGAGACGTCGGCCATCAGGCGGTGTCGCACCAGACTGCTGTCGGCCCCGGCGTCATAGCCACCTACCGGAGTATCGAGCTTCGGAGGGGTGGACCAGGCCCTCGAGGCCAACCAGTGGGCGTGGACGGTGGCGGCCACTTCGCTGATGAAGATGCCGGCGGCGTAGCCGGCCACACTGAGGTGGGCCGAGACCAGCACGATGACGAAGCCCGTGCGGACGGTGCCCTCCATCAGCAGGTTGCCGGCCAGGGCCCGGTAGCTCCGGTGGGCCTGGAGGAGTCCCCGATCCACGCACAGAAGGATCCAGATGCCCGCGGCCACGAGGATGAGGACGACCCCGGCGCTGTTGGGCAGCGACAGCTGGCGGGCAATCCACCCCTGGAGGGCCAGTACCACCACCACCTCCACGGCCAGGGCGATGAGGACAATGCGATGGACCTTGGAGGTCCAGGGCCGTATGAGGTGACCGCGGCCGGCGTTCTGGAGGGCTGTGACCCGGCGCACGACGCCGACCAGCACGGCGGATCCCGGCATGGAGAGGATGAAGAAGAGGCCGAGCAGTTGGGCGATGGCGCCGTAGGCCTGCGGTGTGACCAGCCGGGCCACCGCCACCACCGTCAGTGCCCCGGCACCGTTGACGATGAGACCGGCGATGGCGACCGGACCGGCCTGGTTGAGCCCCGAGCGGACGGAGTCGCCCGGTTGGGTGGCATCCGGGGCCCGCTCGTCTTCGGGCATCGTGATCATGGGACCCCCGGCGACGGCAATGCCTACCGCCGGAGCCATGGACACCGATTCGGTGACGGGATCCACCACACTGTCGATCTCCTCGAGGAGCACGTCGAGACCCGGCGGGGCCACCTCCCCCGGCGCAGGTGGCGTCGACCCGGGCCCGCGTTCCTCCGACCCCGTCGGGTCGACGCCGGGGTCAGGGTCGGTCATGGCGTCGTGGCGTCGGCGCCCGGCCCTGCCATCCGAACCACCAGACGACCAGCCCTGCCGGCTGTCGACGCCCCGACCTCGGCGACGCGGCGGGGGATGATC
>DASZJN010000209.1:0-14902 GCA_035948045.1 Acidimicrobiales bacterium
TCTCCTCCGCCAGGAATTTGCCGGTTGCGTAGCACGTGTCGTGGACCTCCTGATACCCGACCCTTCCCAATCGCACGAAGTTGTAGTACTGGGAAATGATCTGGCCGGCAGGCCGGGAGAAGTTGATCTGGAACACCGGCATGTCACCGCCCAGGTAGGTGACGTGGAAGATGAGATCGTCGGGGAGGTGGGCCGCGTCACGCCACAGCACCCATCCCACCCCGAGGGGTGCCAGGCCGAACTTGTGCCCCGAGGTGCTGATCGACTTGACCCGGGGGAGCCGGAAGTCCCAGATGATGTCGGGAGCGCAAAAGGGGGCGAGAAAGGCCCCGGAGGCCCCATCCACGTGGATGTCGATGTCCAAGCCGGTCTCCGCCTGCAGTTGGTCCAGGGCATTCGACAGTTCGAGGACCGGCTCGTAGGAGCCCGTATAGGTAACCCCGAAGGTGGGAACGACCATGATGGTGTTCTCGTCCACCTGCTCCAGCATCTGTTCGACGCCCATTTGGTACTGGCCCGGCGACATGGGGATCTCCCGCATTTCAATGTCCCAGTACTTGGCGAACTTGTGCCACACCACTTGCACCGGTCCGCAGACCATGTTCGGCTTGTCGGTGGACTTTCCCTCGTTTCTGCGCTTCTCCCGCCACCGCCATTTGGCTGCCATCCCGCCCAGCATGCAGGCCTCCGATGAGCCGATGGCCGAGCACCCGACGGCACCGCCCTCTTGGGGAGCGTTCCAGAGGTCGGCAAGCATCTGGACGCATCGTCGCTCGATCTCCGCCGTCTGCGGGTACTCGTCCTTGTCGATCATGTTCTTGTTGATGGAGAGATCCATCAGTTGATGGACCTCCGGCTCCTCCCACGTCTGGCAGAAGGTGGCCAGGTTCTGGCGGGCGCTGCCATCGAGCAGAAGCTCGTCAGAGATCGTCTGGAGGGCATCAGCCGGCCGCATCTGGTGCGTCGGAAAGTGGTCGGACGGCAAGCATGTGAGCAGGTCCTGTCCGGCATAGATCGTGTCCAGTAGCGCGTCGCGTATGACGGAGTGCTTGTGCAGGGGCATGATGTCCGTGTCCTTCTCTCAGGTCCGCCGGTTGGCGGGGCGTGGGTCCGGCATGGCCATCCTCACGTCCCCATCATTCCAGATTGCATCCTCGATTCAAGCGCCGGGGACGGTGACCCTCAACCGCCGTTGGGGGCGAGGTCGACTCATCCCGCTGATTCTTCTGTCCGCTCGGGCAAGAGGAGGACCGCCCCGACCAGAAAGCACAGCGCCCCGACGAACGTCCCCAGGTTGGACAGTTCGGCGTTCCAGATCGCACCGGTCGACGGCACGATGTAGCCGGCCACCGCAGAACAGCCAAAGGCGATCGACCCTACGAGATTGAGTCCTGTGATGCGCCAGGAGATGCTGCCGGGGGTCCAGGACATCCACCCGTGGCTCACCTCGAACCAGGCCAGTGTGCTGGCCACGAGGAAGCACACCGATCCGATGGCGTCCGGCCTCCAGATGTGGTGGTGTGCCGCCTCGGCGGTCACGCCGGCACTGACCGCAACGCCGGTGCTCACGTTGAAATAGACCGTGCCGATGAGCTGGATGCCGCTGGCCCACCAGTCGATGTGTCCGGGCTGGTAGGACAGCACCCGTCCCCATCCGTGGACAGGGCGCTCGGACCCCGCGTCCACCGACTCTCGGTACTGGAGGAACGCAGCCGCGGTGAAGAAGAGCGAGCCGATGAAGAACGTGATCGAGTCGGCCAGGGCCCCAACCCCGCCGGCGTAGCCGGGGACGGCTCCCAGCGCGAAGAGGAAGGAGCCCACCGCGAAGAGAACGCCGATCCACCAGCCCCTGGCCCGAGGGGCCCACCAGGTGCCGCTGGTCGAATCCGCTGTGCCGGCGTGCTTTCGCTGGCGACGCGACTCCCACCGAGCCCACCGGCCGTCCGGTTGCGCAACGTCGACGAAGGTGACGAATCGGCCCGGTCCGCCGCTCCTGGCCATCGATGTGCCCTGCTCGACGCGTGCTGCCTCGAGTCGATGACCCCAGGTACCGGGACTGTCGGTGGGCATCAGCTCAGTTTCGCAGGATCAGCCATGGATGGGGAGTGGCCACCCGACCGGGAGCGCCGGCCGGGATGGATCAGAGCCGCTGAAGGATCCCTCGCACATAGGCGGCCTGACCCGCGTGCTGGAGATCGTCGGCAATCACACTCACCAACCGAATGCTTACCGTCACCGGTGGGTCCCAGCTCCGGTCGACAACCCGAGCCAGGTCGGCTTCGGTCAGTGAACGGATGAAGTCCAAGGTCCTTTCGTGGACGTTCTCGAAGTAGCCCAACAGTGAGGAGGCGTCCGCGATGACAGCCGCCACCGTGTCCGGGTCGTGGCCGTAGCCCGTGTCTGATGGGTCGAGGGGCAGGGCGAACCGGTCGACCCACCCCCTCTCCGTCCAGACCTGCTCGCTTCCGTCGAGTCCCGCCACGTGATCATCCTGAATGCGTGTGAGGTGCCAGACCAACCAGGCGATGGAGTTGGACTCACCGCTCGGACGGAACGCCAGTTCATCGGGAGAGAGCCCGTTCACTGCGGGGTGCACCACATCGCGGATCCGCTCAAAGGCGTCCACCAGAACATCGGTGCTCGTCATCGATAGCTCCTCTCGGGATTGGGACAGACCCTAGGCGGGAAGACGGGGACGGAGCGCGGCCAGCACGTCCTCCAGGGCGCCGATCTGTGCCCCCACCTGTTCGGGTGTCATCCCGGGAACGTGCACCCGGAGATTGAGGGCGTCTGCCCCGCCCGCCGATGCCATTTCGGCCAGCTGCTCGGCCAACGAGAGGGGGTCGTCCGAGTTGACCAACTGGTCTCCCGTCCAGTGGGCCTGGGCCGAAGGCTCGGCGTAGCCCCGGTAGACGGCGACCTGTCGGGCGTGGCGTCCGGAAGGAGGCGAGCCCATCCACACCCGCCTGATCATGATGACCGCACCTGGGCCTCCGGCCTCGCGATAGGCCTCAGCCAATCGACGGCACCGATCAACTCCGGAAAGAGAGTCGAAGAGCACGCCCACTCCGAGCCGGGCTGCTCGTCTCACGGCCCCGAGGCTCATGGCCGCGCTCAACACAGGGATCGGATGCTGGCGGCACCTGATTACTGCGGGGTCCGAGCCGAGTAGGCCCGGGTCACGTCCGCTCAGCGCGCCTGCCACGGTGGCCAGGCCCGTGGCGAAGCGCTCGCCCCGGTCGTCCCGAGTGGCCTCCATGATCAGGAAGTCCTCGGGCAGCGAACCGGCGGCCACGCCCAGGCCGACCCGGCCGGGAAACCTGGCCTCCAGCCACGCTGTCTCCTCCACCACCAGCGCCACCGGGCGCAGGGTCAGCAGCAGCGGGCAGGGCGCGGCCCACCCGTCGCTCATTGCTTCGAGAGCCCAGCCGGCAACCTGCAGCGGGTTGGGCAGATAGCCCCCGAACCCGTTGTGGTGCTCGCTGGTCATGACGCCGTCGAATCCGCACTCCCGGGCCGCCCTCGCCTGGCGCTGCAGCTCCTCGACGATCCCCTCGGGCGACAGGTCGTCGTGGGGGTAGAGGCGCAGGGAGATACTCCCGGGTGCCATCGGAGAGCGCAGCGCCTCACCCATCGCGTCACGGCCCGCCACCGGGGCAGGTCCCCGGTCAGGCACGGGCCCGTCGCCCGTGTTCGGGTGCTCCAGCGGCCGGCGCCGCCGTCACAACCATCCTGACCCGCCGCCCACCCGAGATCGGATGGCGTCGTCATGGACGAACACCGGAAGATCACCGGGGCCACCTCCGGGGTGGTCGCTCATCCGGCCGGCTCCACCCGCTCTGTCCCGCCGTCCGTGCCGTCCATGCCGGAAGTCACCGGCTCCGGGTGTCTTCGAGCCAGTCCGGCATGTCGATGGGCGGATTGGGGAGCTGGACCGCCTCATGACTCGTGAGCAGCTGCTCCCAACCTTCCGGATCCGTTGGCACCGACCTGGGGTCGCCCATCATCACCTCGAAGAGCACGGCGCCGTCGGGTCCGGCCACGAACGGTCCGAATGCTTCTCCCTCATCCAGGGCGATGTGCGTCCCCGGAGGGCACACCACTTCCCCGCACCGCAGCTCACCCTCCATGACGAAGACCACGTGGTTGCTCCGGTGACCGTGGGCATGGATCATCATCCCGGGGTCCCAGCGGGCCACGAGCGAGAGAAACCGGGGAGAGAAGTCGAGCCATCGCTCTTGCACCGAGGCCGTCCGACCGTCGGCGAACCCGATCCGGCGCACCTCCTGCCACTCCCCGTCATCGACGGTGGTGATGCGTGGTCCTCCCATGAATCCCTCCTCGCGTCGTCTGCGTACGGCCGATCGTCCCTGCCGCCAGGGGTTACCCACCTGGGGGGCACGAGGGCGTTCACCGGTGATGGTGACACGTTGTATCACCCGCCGCTCGCCGCGGGGCTGCTCGCCCGGAGGAAGCGGGCTATCGGTACGAGACAGTCAGGAGCTCGGCGACCTGGCGACGGATCGTCTGCAGGTCGGCGAGGTTGTCGACGGCCCCGACGACAGCGACGACCTGCTGGTCCGTGCCCAGCCGCCAGTCCACGGCGTCGCCCGGCGGGTGCAGGACGGTCACCGACTTGATGCCCGCAAGCCCGCGCACCTGTTCGACACCATCGATCGAATCGACCTGACGCGCCGACAGCGGCGGTTGGACGTTGATCCGGAATCCCACCCGATCGCAGGGGGACAGTCCCTCGTCGCTCGGCGTCTCGCCTAGCGCCACCCTCAGCGCCGCCTCGATCAGCGCGCCGCCACCGGCCTCGGAGAGCACGTCGTGGACAGCTCCACCGGTACGCCCGTTGACCTCGATGATCCGGGGACCGGACGGTGTCAGCTTCACCTCCGTGTGCACGCCGCCCACCACGATTCCGATCCCGTGGATCGCAGTGGCGACCACGTCGAGGACTTCGGCGATGGTGGCGGCCGGCAGATGGCTGGGCGTGAAGTGACCACCCTCGCGGAATGGCGGCGCCAGCGGCAGTTTGCTCATCACGGCCACGTGACGCAACCGTCCACCCCCGATCACACTCTCCACCGAGACAAAGCTGGCGAAGTCGGGAGCCATGGCGGCCTCGGAGTCGGCCAGGTACTCCTCGACGACCATGGCCTCGTAGCCGGCCGCCCGTGCACTGGCCACGGCATCGAGGAGCTGTTGACCGTCGGCGGCCAGCGACGTCTCGCGGCTGGCGGCACCCGCGCTCGGTTTGACCACGACGGGGAAGGCCAGCTCCCCCAGCAGTGAGTCCACCGCCGTGTCCCCGGGCCCGAGCTCACGGAACCGGGGGCCCGGCAGCCCCGCCCGACGCAGTGCCTCGCGCTGTCGGTGCTTGTTGACCAGGGTGGCGGCCACCTCGGGGGAGTGGAACGGGAGGCCGAGGGCCTCGGCCAGCGCCGCCGTGCGAGGCAGATCGGGGTCCACAAAGGTGGCGATCCCCACCGGTGCGGCGTCGCGCACCGGGCCCACGGCCTGGGCATCGGTCAGCCCCGTGATGTCGATGACAGGACCCAGGTGGCGGAGAAGTCGTGCCATCGACGGGGTCCCGTCGATGACGGACACGATCTGACAACATCCGGCCGCCGACTCGGCGAGGTCAAAGATATTGATCGATTCGACGCTCTGTACGACTGCCAAGACCGGCAGATCCCCCCGCGTCCCCACAGGCGACAGCGTATACCGAGCCCGCGTCGAAGCAGGTGAGGGCCGTGGCCGGCCGTCACCCGAGGCGTTCAGCGCCGATCAATGGAGTCCGAGACCATTCGGTCCGCGGGTCGATCGGTATGCCCCTCCGCTCCCGCCACCCGCCGGCGAGGACGACCGCACGGAGCCGCTCAGACCGGCTCCCGCCCGGTTCGAACGACAGCGGCGTCAGGTCCTGGGACGAAGAGGTCCTCATGGCCGGTGTCACCCCATCGGACGACGAACGGCGGCTCTCCGTCGGGATGGCGGACCTCCACCACTTCACAGGCACGTTCAGGTTGGCCTACCCGATGCCCGCCGATCACGATTCGATCCCCAATGTTGGCGCGCATCGTGGCTCCCTTCGTCGCTGCCCTCTCCTGCCATAGTGAACCGACGCTTGTCCTACTTCAAGGGGACCCCCCGACGGGCTGTTACCCGCTGCCGGCGCCCGGGCCGGCGCCGATCGACGGCCCGGGCGGAGGGCCTGTTGGTGCAGCCCAGGCGGTGGGGATCAGGCCCCTCCGTGAGCCCGGCGGGCGAGCCACTTCAGATCATCACCTGTCGGCTCCGCCGGGCGAAGAGGTCGGCCGATCCGACCAGGTCGGCCTGCATCTGGCGTTGGGTCTCGAGCAGCTCGTCGGCCCACAGCATCCGCAGCACGAGGCGCACCCGGTCACCCCGATGTCGGTCGCCGGCGTCGTGCAGGGCGTGACGGAGAACGTCCTGCAGCGTGGCGTCGTCGACCGGTGGCGGATCGAGCCGGTCGCGCCGGTCGGCCAGCATCTCCGCGAATTCGTCGTACCAATGGTGCGTCGAGGCGTACGAGTCCCGCAGGACGGCCCCGGCGATGGCAACTGACTCGAGCTCGGGTTGTCCCGGCTCGGCGGGGAGCACGGGCAAGGTGGAGAGCGTGAATGCCGCAATGCGGATCCGGTTCGACCCGGTGATGAGGTTGGCCACGGTCTCGATGGTCACCACCTTGGCCCCGCGCTCCGCCAGGAACTCCCGGAACGCATCGTCCAGCCGCAGATAGGCCCGATGGGACCCCCGCTGGCTCGGCCGGGTGTCCACCTCGTGGGTCGTGGTGGTCAATCGATCGACGGCGTCGGCCAGGTATGCCGAGCTCTTGACGAATGCATCGGACAGGGCGCGTCCAAGGGCCGCGGTGGCTCCCCGGGGCCAGAACATCAACCCGACCACGATGCTCACCGCGCAGCCGAGGCCCACATCCTCGATGCGGGTCAGGCCGACCTTCCAGCCGACCGGGTCGATGATGTTGAACAGGATCACGACCACCAGGGTGAAGCCGGCCTGCCCGGCGGTGAACGAGATCATCGACGGGGCCACGCCCGACACCAGGACGGCCAGCGGGAGCAGGGCCCACAGGACGACCGGGTGGCCCCCGATGCCGACCATGATGGCCGAGCCCACCACGAAGCCCAGGGCGGTCCCCCCGACGGCGCGCAGGGCCGTGGCGCCCGTCCCCAGGGCGTTGGACCGCAGCACGGACAACGTGCCCAGGACCACCCAGAAGCCGTGCTCGACGTTGGTGACCTCCACCACGGCGACCGCAAGGGCCAGCCCCGCGGCGCCGCGCACGGCGTTCCGGAACCACACTGATCGGATCGAGAGGTGCGAGGCGAGCCGGCTCCAGGACGAGCGCAAACGCACGTCGGCGGCGTCGCCCAGCCTGCGGTCGGTGACACCGTGGACGCCGGCCGCCTCGACGGCGGCGTCGGCCACCAACCCCGTGGCGATACCTAGGGCTCGGGCGCGAAATGTGGGGTCCAGCGAGGATGCAGGCTCCCGGCGCTCAACGAGGTCGCCTGACCCGGGTGGGTTCTGGCCCTCGGCACCACCGCCGTCGGCCCCCGGTTCGATCAGCATCGACACTTCCGCGTCGAGGTCGGCCTCGATGAGCCGATCTAGCCGCAGTGTCGACTCTTGGACGGCCTGCACGAGGCCCGGGTCGTCAACGGGGTGGCCGTCACGGTCGCAGACGAGCGAGGCGCACAGGCGGAGTGTCTCAGCCACCGCCTCCACCACCGGCCGGGCCGGCGACCCATCGGCCCGCGGTGCCCCCACCCCGACCAGCGCAGCGTTGCTGGCGGCCCACTCGACGCGACCCACCAGCTTGGCCACGGCCACCGCGCCCGCCGCGGTGCCGGTGGGTTGGTAGGGAGTCGAGGCGAACTGGCTCCGGAGCTGTGCCAGCTCCGAGGTCACGGCGGCGTCGACGTCCGGATCGGGACGGTGCTCCGTCACGCTCTGGGCCAGCCGGCTGACCGCTGACAGGGTGGTGGAGAGACGACGCCGGAGGTCGTCGTGCCACGGAGTGGGCCAGACCACCATGCAGGCGGGAATGCAGAAGGCGCCGGCGATCAGCCACCCCACCAGTCGGGGGCCGACTTCTGTCGCCGGTTGGGCCACAGCCACCGGCAACACGAAGGTGAGCAGCGCCGCGGTGGATGCCGATGCGGCCTGCGGTGAGACGATCCCGCCGAACAGCACCCCGAACGCCACCGCCGCCATCACGGTGATCGCAGCCGCCTCGTGGGTCGAGACGACGGTGCCGACCGTGATGAAACAGCTCCCGACGAGGAAGAGCGCCGCATACGACGTGAGCCGGGTCCGAGGCCGGCCCGGGAACTCCACCAGCAGCAACAGGGCGAAGGAACCGAAGGCTCCGAAGAGGCTGACCTGTGGGTCCGAGAAGAGCAGGTGGGTGAGCCCGAACACCGAGGGCATCACCACGGCGGCGCGGATCGACCGCTTGAAAGCCAGGAAGTCGGGGTCCTTTGCCCTGACCCACGCGTTCGCGCTCGACCATCCGATGCCGTGCCCCTGCGCCCGCGGGGCGGCCCCGGTCATCGGATCCGGGCTGGCTGTTCCCCGTGGGGAGGCGGTGGACACGTGTCAGACATAGCACGCTCGAAACCGCTCCGACGGATCCACGAGGCCTTCGGTCCGGCGCGTCGGCCGAACGCCTCCATTGGGTGACGACGTCGTCATCCACATGGGGTTTGTCCGGGGATTCCCACGCGTGGGCAGGTTGCCGCCCGGGGGCTGTAGCCTGCGCCGACACCCGCTCCAGACGGGAATTTGCTTCAGGGAGGATAGGAATCGGTCGAAAACGCACTCAGGCCCGGGGCACTGTTCGTCAAACCGGGTGGAGGGATTCCTGCATGACAACGCTCAGCCGCCATCGCTTCGCCACCAAGCTCGGGCTGGTGGCGACAGCCCTCTTCGCCGCTGGATCCCTGATCGGCACATCGGTGGCGGCACAGCCGGGAGCCACGCCCGTCTCCAGCCCCGCGCCGAAGGCGGCTACGGCGTCGCCCGCGTTCGCCACCTCGTCCCAGCAGGGGATGTACGCCTACTACTACCTGTGGTGGAGCACCAACCATTGGCAGACGCTCCTGGGTCCGAACTACCCCTACGGCCAGTCGCCGCTGCCCGTGCCGGCCTCCCTCGATCCGAGCGGGTGCAATCCAACCAGTCTCTACAGCGGCAATGTCGAGACGGATGTCCCCGCCACACTGTTCACCCAGGACGATCCCTCCCAGATCGCCTACGACGTCCAGAGCGCCATCGCCGCCGGTCTGTCCGGTTTCGCCGTGGACTGGTACGGCACCGGATCCGCCACACAGGCACCGGGCTCCAACGCCGAGAACCAGCGACTCGACCTCCTCGTCCAAGCCGTCGACCAGGCCCAGGCCCAAGGCCACAATTTCCATCTCTGGCTCTCCTATGAGGCCTCGGCAACGTCACTCACCCAGACCGCCATCACCGGCGACCTCTCCTACCTGACCAGCCAGTACGGGAGTGACCCGGCGTTCGACCGGGGCAACGACGGGAAGCCGACCTTCATCTGGGTCGGGTCCTACAAGTATCCGACCTCGGTGGTGGCCGCCGTCAGCGGCCAGTTCCGCTCGGCCTGGTACTTCGTGGGGGGCTACCAGTGGAACCAGTGGAACCCGACCGTCGCCCCGTACTTCGACGCCGACAGCCCCTATTGGTCCAGCCAGGATCCGTGGAACAACAGCCAGAGCTTCCAACAACTCGGCGGGCTCGCCGCAACCCTCCACGCCCAGGGCAAGAAGTACTTTGCGCCGCTGTCTCCCGGGTTCGACCGGCAACTGGACGGGTCGAGCGGCTGTGTGCCCCGCGACAACGGCGCCACCCTGCAGGCCCTCTACAACGGCAATGCCACCGGTGACCCCCAGGGTTGGCTCCTGATCTCGTGGAACGAGATCACCGAGGGGACCTACGTGACCCCGCAGCTCCAGCGCTACGGAGGCGCCTACGGAGGCCCCGGCGGCTTCGTGCACTCCCTGGTGACAGGTTCATCGTGGTCAGGTTCATCGGGGTCGGGCTGCGCCGCGCTCAGCAATCAAGCGGCGCCCGGCAAATATCTGGCCGTGGCGGCAACCGTGGGCTCGGGGGGCTGTCCCGCGTACTGGCTGGCCGACTCGGCCGGACAGGTCCGGTCGTTCGGCGGCGCACCCGTCCTCGGCTCGCTGAGGGCGCCCCCCAACGCACCGATCGTGGGGATGACGGCGACCGCAGACCACGGCGGGTACTGGCTCCTCGGCGCCGACGGGGGCATCTTCACCTTCGGCGACGCCCGGTTCTTCGGTTCGACGGGAGCCTTCCGCCTCAACGCTCCGGTCATCGCCATGACAGCCACGGCCGACGGCGGCGGGTACTGGTTGGTGGCCAAGGACGGCGGGGTGTTCACCTTCGGTGACGCCGGCTTTCGCGGCTCGACGGGCAGCTTCCGCCTCAATGCCCCGATCGTCGGCATGGCATCCGCCTCTGACGGCGCCGGGTACTGGCTGGTGGCCGCGGACGGTGGCGTCTTCTCCTTCTCGGCCCCCTTCCTCGGCTCCATGGGGTGGGCCCACCTCAACCGACCGGTGGTGGGGATCACGGCCGACCCCGCCGGCCGGGGCTACCGGATGGTGGCCGCCGACGGGGGCATCTTCTCCTTCGGTGCCCCGTACTACGGATCGCTGGGTGGTCTGGCTCTCTCCGCACCCGTCCGGACCATGGCCCCGTCACTCGACGGCAACGGGTACTACCTGATGGGCATGGACGGTGCCCTCTACGCCTTCGGTGACGCCCCCTATCTCGGTCGCGTGGTCCCGTGAGGATCCGATTCGAGAAGCTCTGCCATGGGCGCAGGGCCGGTCAGGGCTGACCGGGTCCACCGCACCTAAGACTCGAATCAGGCCTGGTCGGCGGCTGCGTAGACGGCAGCGATGTCGATCCTTCCCATGGCCAGCACGGCCGTCATGGCCCGTTGACGTCGTCCTTCGTCCGGATCGTTGAGCAGCTCCGACCACTCGGCGGGGACGACCTGCCACGACAGGCCGTACCGGTCCTTGAGCCACCCGCACGGGCCCTCCTCGCCCCCCGCGGAGAGCTGGCTCCAGTAGTAGTCGATCTCACCCTGGTCGGCACAGCTGATCGCCAGGGAGATCGCTTCGTCGAAGGTGAACTGTGGGCCACCGTTGATGGCCGTCAACGGTTGGCCGTCGAGCACGAAGTCGACGGTCAGCACGCTGCCGGCCGGCCCCGGGCCGGCCTCGGTGTAGTAAGTGACGTTCGTCACCCTCGAGTTCGGGAACACGGCAACGTAGAACTCGGCGGCTTCCTCGCTCTGGGTGTCGAACCACAGGTTGGGGGTGATCATGGGCATGGCACGTCTCCTGTCCTGGCGGTCAATGGTTCAGCTCTACCGCTACTGACGATCGAGCCGGTCTGCGATCATCGTTCTGCCCGCTGCCCGGTCCGGTTACTGCCGGCTCCGCCCTGCCGGGCCCTCCACGAAGGCCTGGTGCGGGCGGAGGGCCCGGGGGGGTTCTCGTCCCGGTCGGCGGGTGTAGACAGTCGTCGGTGACCCCCCAGGACTCGCAAGGACCGACCGACCCTGAGGGTCAGCCCGCCATGTCGACGCGCCCCGACGGCCCGATCTGGCGGGTACGCCACGTGGGCGAGGACGAGTTCGAGCCGTGGACCCGTCTGTTCCGGGGCTATGCGGCGTTCTACCGATGGCCGACGTCGGATGCCCATCAGCGCCAGATCTGGGCGTGGATCCATGAGGACAGGAGCGTGGAGGCATTGGTGGCGGTCGAGACCGACGCGTCCGGGAACGAGATTGACCAGCCCCGCGGACTCGCCCACCTGCGGGAATGGGTCCGACCACTCCGAGGTGTGGTCTCCGGCTATCTGGATGATCTCTACGTGGACCCGGATCGGCGCGGTCGCGGGGCGGTCAACGCATTGTTCGCAGAGATGAATCGCCTGGCCGTCGAGCGCGGCTGGGACATCATCAGGTGGACGACGGCGGACGACAACTACCGGGCACGAGGAAGGTACGACCGGGTCGCAGAGCGAACGATGTGGATCACCTACGACATGACGCCAGATGGGGAAGGGTTGGACAGGGGAGTCTGAGCCGCTCGGCGGACCGATCGTCGCCGGACTACCGAGACGCCTTCCGCATGGCCACAGCCTCGAACAGCTTCGCCCGCGCCGCCTTCTCACCCTTGCCCTTGCGCACCGACTTGCGGTAGGCGCCCGCCGCGTCCGCCACGACCTCGAGCGCCTGCACCCGCTGGGCGGCGCGCATCGTCTCCCGAGCGATCAAGGCCAGGCTCCCATCGAGTTGCACCCCTGGATCGCCCACACCCGCAGATTCCCGGGGCTCGTCTCCCACCGCGTCGAGCCCTAGGGAATGGAGCGTCCGACGAACCACTGCCGCGACCAGTCCGTCGGGGAGGCCGGCGGGCTTGCCGCCATCAGCCATCACCATCTTCACCTGCGCTCGGATTGCCTGGTTCCCGCTCATGGCGGCCAGCCTAAGGGAGTCCGTGTCCGGAAGCACGATGCAGGATTTGCACGATGCAGGATTTGCACGGTGCAGGATTGGCTGGGCGGTTGAGGACGGGCGGGTGGCTTCTGGCGCTACGCGGCCAGACGCTCGATCGTTCGCTCGACGATGATCTCCGGATCGCACTGCGCCGACCACGCCGCCCTCTCCACCAGATTGCCCAAATAGGCGGCAAGGTTGAGCATATCGAGGCGCGGCGAGCGTCCGGAGAAGGGAATCGGCTCCGAATGCGAGTCCATTTCCCCCGCCTCCAGCAGAACGGATCGGATGTGCAGCATGGTCGAACGGGCGTCGTCGAGGGTGGTGGCGCTGAAGCGCATCCAGGCAGAAAGGCCCAGCTCAAGGGCTAGATCTGCCTCGGAAAGGTCGAAAGGCCCAAGTTCGGCCAGACCCCGGAGCACGACCGGGGCGAACTCAACATGCTCACAAACGGACTGCCTGGCCACGGGCCCAGTGTGACGAATGGGTGTATCAGGGTGGTGGATGAGGCCTGACCTGGGTAATGCTATGTCCATGGCACGCACGATTTGGAAGGGGGCGCTCAGCTTCGGGCTGGTGAACGTCCCGGTCGGGCTCTATCCGGCGACGCAGGACAAGACCATCCATTTCAACCAGTTCGAATCGGGGACTTCGGACCGCATCCGCTACAAGAAAGTCAACGAGCGAACCGGCAACGAGGTGGAGGGCGACAAGATCGTCAAGGGGGTCGATCTCGGTGGCGGCGAGTACGTGATATTGAGCGACGAGGAACTCGCCACCGCCGAACCCGAGCGCTCGCGCCTGATAGGGATCACCGACTTCGTCGATCTGGACGAGATCGATCCTGTGTTCTTCCGCACCACCTACTACTTGGCACCCGAGGGCGAAGCAGCCAACAAGGCCTACGCCCTGTTGCGTCAGGTGATGAGGAACGCAAACAAGGTGGCCATCGGCACCCTGGTCATGAGGAACAAGGAGTACCCGGTCGCCATCCGCCCCGATGACGAGGTACTCAAGCTGGAGACGATGTACTTCGCCGACGAGATCCGCTCGCCGAGCAAAGAGCTCCCCGAGCTTCCGGAGGGCGTCGACCTCGCCGATCGTGAGATCGACATGGCTCAGCTCCTGCTCGAGTCGATGGAGAGTGAGTGGGATCCCAACCGGTACCACGACACCCACCGGCAGAAGGTGGAGGCACTCATCGAAGACAAGCGCCAGGGAAACGAGATCATCGAGGGAACGCCGGTGCAGCCCGCCAAGGTCGTCGACCTCATGGAGGCTCTGAGCGCCAGCATCAAATCCGCCAAGTCCAACCAGGCCAAGGTGTCGGGCGACGAGGGGGTCGTGGAGCCAACGGCACCGGCAAAGCGAACATCTCGAGCTCGGTCAGCGCCGGTGAAGAAGGTGGCCAAGCCCACCAAGATCGGTGGGTCGAAGAAACCCGCCGCCAAGACCTCGGCTCGGCGAAGGGCTTCCTGACTCTCGGCCGTCACCGCCGCGGCGAGGATGAGCGGGGCATTCCTCCCGCACCGGTATCTCGGCCTACCATGCCGGAGATGGCCCCCGGCGCCGTCGACATCGTGTTGTTCGACCTCGGCGGCGTTCTCATCGAGCTCGGCGGGGTACGGGCCCTCCGCCAGCTGTCAGCCATGGCCAGCGACGATGAAGTGTGGCGGAGATGGCTCACCTGCCCATGGGTACGAACCTTCGAGAGCGGGCACTGTTCAGCAGCCGAATTCGCAAACGGCGTGGTCTCGGATTGGAACTTGCCCGTCTCCTCCGAGCGGTTTCTCGCGCTGTTCCGGGACTGGCCCGTTGGTCCTCTGGCCGGAGCCTCAGATCTGCTCGCCGAGGTACAGCGCATCCTGCCCGTCGGTTGCCTCAGCAATACCAACGTCCTGCACTGGGAGCACCAGATTGACCGCTGGCCCCTTCTCGAGGTCTTCGACTACTCGTTTCTCTCGTTCGACCTCGGCCTGGTGAAGCCGGACTCGGCGATCTTCGCCGAGGTCGCCGACCGCCTCCCCGTGGACCCCGGTCGGGTGCTGTTCCTCGACGACAATGCGCTCAACACCGATGCCGCCAGGTCGTCCGGATTCCTCGCCGAGCACGTCCGCGGCGTGGCCGACGCGCGGCGAGCGGGTTGCGTCCGGCGTTCTCGCCGCCTAGGGACACGCGAGATCCGGCTCGGCCCCCGTGGGGGACCGGAACGTAGGTTGCGGTGCGGCGGGCCGCGCCGGTCATTTGCTCTGCTAGAAACCCGAGGATGCCCACCGACGCCGCACC
>DASZJN010000210.1:0-3823 GCA_035948045.1 Acidimicrobiales bacterium
AACTTGAAGGACGAGGTCCCCGCCTAGTCCCACCGACCGCCGGAGCCGGCCCGTTGGCCCGTCCTCCGGGTCTCGCGCTCGGTCCACGGGATGCTCGGCTTGCCGGTCCCAGCATGACATGGGTGGCGCAAACGCTCGGGCCCGAACCAGCGCCGGTGGTCGAGCGGTCTCTCGGCTCCGGCTCGGAGGGTCTGATCGGTTGTTCATGCGCTAGACACGTGGGCGGCCGGTTGCGACCGGCTCGGATTGGACTCGGAGCCGCGCGACCTGCGTTCGGCCATCGGAACAGGGGGAGTGGCGGGACGGCATGGCACTCACGACCCAACGGGACGACGCAGAGGTGGCGGCGGGGCTGGTCCGATGGCTCGCCCGCGACCAGGGCCGGAGCGACCTCACCATCGTCAGCCTCGATCGTCCGTCAGCGGGCTACTCCAGCGAGACGGTCCTGGTCGAGATCGCATGGTCGGAGGAGGGGGTGCGGCAAGGCGCGTCCCTCGTCATCCGAATGGCTCCGGCGGAGGCCGGCACCTTCGCTGACTACGACGTCGTGCCGCAGTGGGAGGCCCAAGTGGCTGCCGCCGCCGCCGGCGTCCCGGTGGCCGACCCGGTGGTGGAAACCGACGCCCAGTGGCTCGGCGCCCCCTTCTTGGTCATGCCCAGAGTGTCCGGCCACATCATCGGCGAGCTGCCTCATCGGGACCGGTGGCTCGGCGGCCTGAGTCCGTCCGACCGCGGCCGGCTGTACCGCACCTTCATCATCGCCATGTCCACCGTCCATCGGGCCGACACTGGCGGGGCCGTTGACGTTCCTCACCGGGACAACACGGACGAGATGGACTTCTGGGACGAGTACCTGCTGTGGTCCAGCGATGGGTCTCCGGTCCCCGTCCTGGTGAGCGCACTGCAGTGGTGTCGTCGTCACCGCCCATCGACGGAGCCGGATCCAGTGCTGCTCTGGGGGGACGCGCGATTCGAGAACGTGGTGTTCGGCGACGACTTGGTCCCGCTGGCCGTGCTCGACTGGGACATGACCTCGATCGGCGCTCCCCAGCACGACCTTGCCTGGTTCACCAGTCTCGATCTCATCGTCAGCCAGCTCCTCGGCACTCGGCTCCCCGGGTTCCCCGACAGGGTCGACACGATCAGGCAGTTCGAGTCGTGCGCCGACCGCCCGGTCCCGGACCTCGAGTGGTACGAGACGCTGGCCATGGTCCGGAGTACCGCGGTGATGACTCGCATCGGGTACCTTCGCAAGCGGGCGGGGAAGCCTCTTCTCCTGCCCATCGAGGACAATCCGATCCTCGACATCGTCAAGAGCCGCATCGCATGAGCTCCGCTGCGGTGGTCGGTGGTCGAACTCCCTCGTCATCGACGCGGACTGCTGAAACGGAGGGACTGCCGGTGGGCTTGGTGACATTTTCGTCGACGAGGGCGCGGAAGTGACCCCGGGAGACGGCCCTCTGGTCGATGCCGACGAGGCATTTGCTCACCAGATCGTGGAGACCCACGCCCATGTGGCCCACGCCGATCGGTCGTGGACCGAGAAAGTCTGTGCCATGGCCGCCTCACGGGACGGCACCCTCCAGGTGGGCCTCGGGGTGGGCAAGTACGCCAACCGCAATGTGTTCGACGGGTACGCAAGCGTCTCTCGCGGCAAGGAGCAGTGGACCGTGCGCGGTAGCCGGCGACTCTCGGACGATGCCGACACCCTTTCGGTCGGACCCATCTCCTACACCGTGGTCGAGCCATTCCGGCGCGTCCGCTTCGACTGCCGGCCGAACGACGAAGTGCCGATCGCGTTCCACTGGGAATTCGAGGCCATCGTGCCGGCTCATCTCGAAGATCGAGATCGCAGCCGGGCGAGGAGCGGATACCGCCTCGAATCGGACCTGCTGCGCTACCACCAGATCGGGGTGGCATCGGGCTGGGTCGAGGTCGAGGGGTACCGGACCACGATTGCCGACCGGCAGTGGTTCAGTACGCGGGACCACTCGTGGGGCATCCGCTACGACGTCGGTCAGGCACCCACCGACATCGAACCGGCAGGCGGCTTGATCCCGGGTGTGTCGTTCCGCTTCTCGTGGAGTCCCATGCTGCTGGAGCGGGGTGACGGCTCGCGCTATGCCATTCACCACCAGCACCGCGAGCTGAGGGCCTTCGGCTACGAGGAGAGGCGAATGGAGGGATCGATCGAGCAGTCCG
Source organism: Acidimicrobiales bacterium (assembly GCA_035948045.1). Taxonomy (GTDB): domain Bacteria; phylum Actinomycetota; class Acidimicrobiia; order Acidimicrobiales; family RAAP-2; genus Bog-756. Next base: position 2,203 of record DASZJN010000210.1, read on the forward strand.
ACGGCAGAATCGAACGGATCGCCGCCGTCCAGAGCGACCTCACCTTCGACCCTACGAACCGCCGGGTCCTCGGGGGTGAGCTCAGGTTCACGATGGAGGACGGTTCCGAGCGACCCATCTCCGTGCGCTCCTTGGGGGACACGGGAGTCCACCTGGGCCTGGGGCTCTATATGGGCCTCGACGGACGCCACCATGGGGAGTGGCGCGCCCCGATCCACCTCGAGGGTGAATACGTCGCCGATTGCACCGACCCGGACGTTGCCCGGCGCATCCACCAGATCAGGGACGCCGTTGTTGAAGTCGACGATCCCGTGGGCGGGGGGCACGGGTGGGCGAATCTCCAGACCACGGTGGTCGGTGCCTGGCCTGAGATGGGCCTCGACGAGGAGTCGTCCTTCCTGTAGCAGACCGAATGATCCACGCAACACGGACGGGTGCCGCCCGCACCCTCCACCAGGAGGAGATCGTGCCACTCAACCTCGACATCATCGGAGCCACCTTCGAACCGACGGAGCGCTCGTGGTCCGCCTCGGACTGCCTGCTCTACTCCCTGGGAGTGGGGGCCGGTTCGCTCGACGCCGGTGAGGAGCTGGAGTTCACCACCGAGAACTCGACGGGCGTCGTCCAGCGAGTGCTGCCCACCTTTGCCGCGGTGATCGCGGCGGGCGGGCCTCCCCGATCGGCCATCGGCACCTTCGACTCCGCCATGCTCCTCCACGGCGAGCAGGGCATCGACCTCCACGGGCAAATCCCGCCCGACGGCTCCGTCCGCGCCACGTCCGTAGTGACCGGGATCTACGACAAGGGCTCGGGTGCCCTGGTGGTGACCGAATCCACAGCCGTGGATGTCGCCACCGGCCGACCCTGCTTCACGTGCACCAACGGGTTGTTCATCCGCGGCGAGGGAGGCTTCGGCGGTCCGCGAGGCGAGTCTCCGAGCCAGCCGTTCGTGCCCGATCGCCAGCCCGACCATGTGGTCACCTACGCGACCCGGCAGGACCAGGCCCTCCTGTACCGGCTGTCGGGCGACCGCAACCCGCTGCACTCCGACCCCGTGTTCGCCAGGCGCGCCGGCTTCGAGCGTCCCATACTCCACGGACTGTGCACCTACGGCTTCACCGGCCGGGCGCTCTTGCACGCGTTGTGCGGGTCCGATCCGAGCCGTTTCCGGTCCATGCGGGGGCGCTTCTCCCGACCCACCTACCCGGGAGACACCCTGACGGTCTCGATGTGGGTCGAGGGATCGACGGCCCGATTCCGGACGGAGAATCAGCGCGGCGAGACGGTCATCGATGCCGGGGCGCTCGAGTTCTCTGGAGGTGACGCCTGACCACCTGACTGCCTCCGGTCGATGGCGGGACGGGAGCTACCTCGGCGTGGGCTGTGGGCACCGGGCTCAGGGTTGGATGTAGGCGTAGATGGGGTCGCCGTTGAACTGCACGGAGTCGGCGGGCAGATAGGGGCCGTTCTCGATGACCGCCAGCGTGTCGTTGGGCTCGGGCCCCGCATCGCCCTCGATGGAGATGATGGCGCCGTCGGGCCAGACCTGGGCGACGATGCCCATGTGGGTCGAGGTCGCCAAGGAACTCGGCCCTGTTCCGAACAGGACAAAGTCTCCCGC
>DASZJN010000211.1:0-1784 GCA_035948045.1 Acidimicrobiales bacterium
CAAACAGGGCACCACCCTGCTCTATGTGTCCCACGATCTGGCCTCGGTCGAGGCCACCTGCGAGACGGCGGTGTGGTTGGCGGACTCGGTGGCGGTGGCATCCGGGCCGACCCGGGAGGTCGTGGGCCTGTACCGGGCCGCCGTCGAACAGAATGCCGCATTGACGACGTCGACCGAGGGCGTGGTCGAGGTCCTGAAGGTGGAGATCGAAGCCGGTGACGGTGGCCAGGTCCGCTCCGAGGCCGATCTGGTCGTGCGCCTGTCCCTCAACTCACCCGAGCCGCTGCAGGCCAACTTCTTCCTCGGCGTCTCGCAGGGCACCGCCTTCCCGATGTTCATCGTCCGCTTCGACGGCAACTTCCCCGCCGGGGACTTCGAAGTGACGTGCCGGATGCACCACGTACCCCTATCCAAGGGTCGCTACTCGCTCTGGCCGGCGATGTCGGGCCATGCCGGGGGCGTAGGCAAGCCGTTGCTGCCCTGGCAACCGGTGATGTCCTTCGATGTGATGGGTCCCGACTTCATCAGGCTGCCCGAGGGCGTCATGGTGATGTCGAACGTCTATGTGGGGAGCGACTGGGAGGTCAACTGACCGCAGCGCCCGACCCGCGACAGCGATGGACGCTGCTCAGGGAAAGAACACGCGCTCTTTGAACGAACCGGCCAGCCGTCCGGTGCGCATGCCGGCGGCACGCGCCCATGCGGTGCGGGGTCCCGCCCGTGTGGCCAGGCGTGGTGCCTGCAGGACCAACCACAGCCACGATTTGGCCGCTCCGGACAGGTCGCGTCGGGCTCCTGCCGGGCGATGCCTCCGGTAGAGGACGGGGCCGCAGTGGCCGTAGGCCGATGCCTTTTTGAACACCTCATTGAATCCCGATGGCTCCCGCTTGGACACCACGGCTCCGGGTGCGACGGCGAAGCGATACCCCTCGAGTTGCAGCCGCCAGCACAGGTCGATGTCCTCACCGATGAAGAGATCCTCGGAGAACCCGCCCACTGCCTCGAATGCCTCTCGGCGCACCGCCAGGTTGGCACTCAGGCCGGCGGGCAGAAATCCGAACTGCTGCATGGCGGCCGGCATGGGAGATGCGGTCCCGCGGCCGTTGAGCGACCCGAAGTCGAACATGCCCGCCGCCACATCGCAATCGACGAGGGCCTCGACGCAGGCGGCCACCCAGCCCGCCTGCACGACGTCGTCGGCATCGCAGAAGGCCAGCAACCCGCCGCCGGCCACCCGAACGCCGGCATTGCGGGCGGCCGGCGCTCCGAGCCTCGCCGAGGCGTCGATCCATCGGAACCGGTCATCTCGGCCCGCCCAACGCTGGGCCACGGCCGGGCTGTCGTCGGTGGACCCGTTGTCGGCGATCACCACCTCCCAGGCCTCGGGACAGTCCTGGGCGACCAGGGCACCCAGCTGCTGCTCCAACCACGGCATGCCGTTGCGCACCGGCACGATCACGCTGATCATTGATCAGGCGACGGCGGCGTCGATTCGGACCGCACAGGTGCGTGCCCGACGGGTTCGACGACAACGGCTCTCATCCCCAGTGGCCTCCCGCGTCGAGAGCCGACCACCGCTGCCGACTGTGCCGCCGATCCACTGTGGTCATCGCCATCCCATCGGTTAGCCTAGCGGCGTGACAGCACGATGACTGTCGGCGAGGGGCCGGATGCCGCCATCGCGGGTGACCACGACACGCTGCCGGATGATGTCACCGCGGTGGTGCTCACCCACATGCGCCCCGGGTTGGCGGGCGACGTCACCCGGTCATTGCTCGAGGTCG
>DASZJN010000212.1:0-3821 GCA_035948045.1 Acidimicrobiales bacterium
GGCTACCGGCTCGATCGATTCGCCCACTCGGTCGAGGAGGTAACGCTCGACGGCACGGCCGTCCATCTCGACACGGTCACCGTGACACCGGACCGGGTCGTCCTCACCACCGGCGGCGTTACCCGCCGCTACCTGGTCGAACAGGTCGGGGTGACGGCCTACGTCGATGGTCCTGACGGCAGTTCGGTGTTCGAGGAGCAGGTCCGGCTCCCCGTGGCCGGCGACCGGGCCTCGGAGGGGTCGGCGCTGGCCCCGATGCCCGGCAGCGTGGTCCGCGTGGCCATCAAGGAGGGCGACACCGTCGAGGCCGGTCAGGTGCTGGTGGTGCTGGAAGCCATGAAGATGGAGCACACCGTCCACGCCGCCTCCTCCGGCACGGTGACCGAGGTGAGCGTGGAGGAGGGGGACCAGGTCGAGACCGGTCGCATTCTCGTCGTCATCGACCCGCACATCGCCCCGCCGCCCGGTCCGGTCCCGGCCATCGACGCCGGGCCGACGGCACCGTGACCGATCCGCTGCGCATCGCCAACTGCTCTGGCTTCTATGGCGACCGCCTGTCGGCAGCCCGGGAGATGGTGGACGGCGGCCCGATCGACGTCCTGACCGGTGACTGGCTGGCCGAGCTCACCATGCTCATCCTCTGGAAGGGCTTCCAGCGCGACTCGACCAAGGGATGGGCGCACACCTTCCTCACCCAGATGGAGGAGGTGCTGGGCACCTGCATCGACCGCCGGATCAAAGTGGTCACCAACGCCGGGGGGCTCAACCCGGCCGGGCTCGCCCACCAGGTGCGCCTGCTGGCCGAGCGGCTGGGGCTGACGGTGTCGGTGGCCCACGTCGAGGGCGATGACCTCCTCCCCCGCCTCGACGAGCTCAACCGGGCCGGCCACACCCTCCCCCACCTCGACTCCGGACGGCCTCTGGCCGAGGCCCATGGCCAGGTGGTGTCGGCCAACGCCTACCTTGGCGGCTGGCCCATCGTCGAGGCCCTGTCCGGTGGCGCCGAGGTGGTGATCTGCCCCCGGGTCACCGACGCCTCGCTGGTGGTGGGGCCGGCGGCGTGGCATCACGGCTGGTCACCCACCGACTGGGACCGTCTGGCCGGCGCCGTCGTGGCCGGGCACGTCATCGAGTGCGGTCCGCAGGCCACCGGGGGCAACTACGCCTTCTTCACCGAGGTGGAAGGTGTCGACTATCCCGGCTTCCCCATCGCCGAGGTGGCCGACGACGGGTCGTCGGTGATCACCAAGCACCCGGGGACCGGCGGCGAGGTGTCGGTGGGAACGGTGACGGCCCAGCTGCTGTACGAGATCGGCGGCCACCACTATCTCAACACCGACGTGGTGGCCCGGTTCGACACCATCCGCGCCGACCAGGAGGGCCCGGACCGGGTGCGCCTGTCCGAGACCCGCGGCCTACCGGCACCCGAGCGGGTCAAGGTCAGCGTCAATCTGCTGGGCGGGTGGCGCAACTCGATGACCTTCGTGCTGACCGGGCTCGACATCGAGGCCAAGGCTGCCCTGACCCTCCGTTCCCTCGACCGGGCCCTGGGCGGTATGGGCCAGTTCGACGAGTTCGACACGCAGCTCATCCGGTCCGACAAGGTCGACGCCCCGGTCAACGCCGAGGCCACCGCCCAACTCCGCGTCACCGTCAAGGACGCCGACCCGGATCGGGTCGGCCGGAGCTTCTCCAGCGCGGCCACCGAGCTGGCCCTGGCCGGTTACCCCGGCCTCCACCTCACTAGCCCGCCGGCCTCGGGAAGTGCCTACGGCGTGTTCTGGCCGGCTCTGCTCCCGGCCCAGCTGGTGGTCCCCCGGGTCATCCATGCCGACGGCCGGCAGGCGGAGGTGCCCCACCACCCCAACCACGGCCAGGACCACGTCGGGATCGTCGACGCCTCGCCGGACAGCGCCCTCTCCCCTGGTGCGACGGTGGCCCCCGACCTCGTGCCCGACTCCGATGCAGGCCCACCGGCCGTCGACGGTCGGGCTCCCACCCGGCGGCTTCCGCTCGGCACCCTCATCGGGGCCCGCTCCGGCGACAAGGGCGGGAACGCCAATGTCGGGCTGTGGGCCCGGTCCGATGCTGCGTGGGCGTGGCTCGACTCCTTCCTCACCCTCGAGGAATTCCGGGCGCTGCTGCCCGAGGCCGAGGGGCTCGAAGTGCAGCGCTTCGCGTTCGCCAACCTGCGCGCCCTCAACTTCGTGGTGGTGGGCCTGTTGGGGGAGGGAGTGGCCTCGTCCACCCGCCCCGATCCACAGGCCAAAGGCCTGGGCGAGTACCTTCGGAGCCGAGTGGTCGGCATCCCCGTCGGCCTGTTGGCCCAACACCCCGAGGAGTAGGGCAATGGACTTCATCGAATCCGACGAGCAACAGATGCTGCGTGAGGCGGTCGGCGCCATCGCCTCCAAGTTCGGGCACGACTACTACGTGAAGAAGGCCCACGCCGACGAGCGCACCGACGAGCTGTGGCATGCGGTGGCCGAGCCGGGGTTCCTGGGGGTCAATGTCCCCGAGCAGTACGGCGGCGGGGGTGGCGGGATCACCGAGCTGGCCGCCGTGGCCGAGGAGCTGGCCGCGGCGGGGTGCCCGCTGCTGGTCATCGTGGTGTCGCCGGCCATCTGCGCCACCATCATCGCCCGGTTCGGGACCGAGGATCAGAAGCAACGGTGGCTGCCCCGGTTCGCCACCGGTGAGCTCAAGATGGCGTTCGCCATCACCGAGCCCGACGCCGGTTCGAACTCCCACAACCTGTCCCTGACCGCCACCAAGGACGGCGACATCTACCGGCTCAACGGATCCAAGTACTACATCTCGGGCGTCGACGAGTGCGAGGCCATCCTGGTGGTCACCAGGTCAGGGGTGGATCCAGACACGGGCCGGGGCCGCCTCTCCCTCTTCGTGGTCGACACCGACACCCCGGGACTCGACAAACAGGTCCTGCCGGTGGAGATCACTGCACCGGAGAAGCAGTACACCCTGTTCTTCGACAACGTCCAGGTCGAGGCGGACCGGTTGCTCGGCGACGAGGGGGAGGGCCTGCGCCAGGTGTTCTTCGGCCTCAACCCCGAGCGCATCCTGTCGGCGGCCACCGCCAACGGCATCTCCCGCTACGCCCTCGGGCGGGCGGCTGAGTATGCCCGGACACGCGAGGTGTGGGGCACGCCGATCGGCAGGCACCAGGGGATCTCCCATCCGCTGGCCAAGGCCAAGATCGAGGTGGAGCTGGCCCGGCTGATGACCGACAAGGCAGCCTGGCTGTGCGACCACGCCGGTGACACCGCCGCCGCCGGAGAGGCGGCCAACATGGCCAAGTACGCAGCCGCCGAAGCCACGCTGGCCGCCCTCGATCAGGCCATCCAGACCCACGGGGGCAACGGGATGTCGACCGAGTACGGCCTCGCCGACCTCTGGGGCATGGCCCGCCTGCTGCGGATCGCCCCGGTCAGCCGCGAGATGATCCTCAATTTCGTGGCCCAGCACTCCCTGGGGCTGCCCCGCTCCTACTGACAGTTCTTCGCCACGATCGGCCCCGCCCGTGGTCGTCCGTAACGCTGCGGCCCGGGACGACCGAGGGGCGGCGGCCGGCCCGTGTGTCCTGAGGTGTCGTTGAGGACATACTCCCTGGTGGAAGGCACGATCGCCGCCGGCATGTCCCTCAATCGGAACAACCGGCCGCTCTCCGCTGGTGGGTTCCTCCAGCACCCACAACTCCGGCATCCGAAGGCCCGCCCTCGCGACATCCGCGGATTCATCGGGTTGATTTGGCCTTTTCACTATAGAAAGTGCTGGAAGAAGCCGACATAAGAGGCCTGTGG